>DUEH01000071.1 GCA_011192195.1 Chloroflexota bacterium
TGGCCTTTTTTGGCCCAATACCAGGCACGCGAGCCAGAATAGCGGCTTCGTCCTGAGCCACAGCTTGCTTCAGCGCTTCCATTGAAAGATGCGACTGGATGGCCAATGCTACTTTGGGACCAATACCCTGCACTTTCAGCAGACTATGGAACATCTCGAGCCAGTCAAGGTCGGGAAAGCCATAGAGGGTGAGTTCTGTTTCGCGGACGTGCAGATGCGTGCGTAACTGAATTGCCTGCCCTGTCTGGGCGTCGTCCAGCACAGGTGTGGGGACGTAGAGCAGGTAGCCTACGCCGTTCACGTCAACCAGTAAAAAATTATCGCCTTTTTCAATTACTTCGCCGCGTATAGATCCGATCATGGGGTTTTTGGTTTCGGGTTTTTGGTTTCGGGTTTCGGGTTTGTGGTTTCGGGTTTGTGGTTTCGGGTTTCGGGTTTCGGGTTTGTGGTTTCGGGTTTTTGGTTCTGCGATGGTGACAAATATATCCATCAGAAAATGGTAAATGGTAAATGGTGAATGGTAAATTATAAACGGTAAACGGTCATTCGCCTTCACTTTACCGTTCACAATTCACCATTCACAATTCACCATTTACCATTTATAATTCATCAATCAACGCCTTCAACTGCGCCGAGTGCAGGTGGCAGATGGCTACAGCCAGGGCGTCGGCGGCGTCGTCCGGTTTGGGGATTTTATCCAGATTCAGCAACAACTTGACCATACGCTGTACCTGACCTTTATCCGCGCCGCCATAACCGGCAACGGCTAATTTGATCTCCAGGGGTTTGTATTCGGCAATAGGCAAATCGGCGTTAGCCAGCGCTAACATTGCCACGCCGCGGCCATGTCCCACCGAAAGGGCGGTTTTTGCATTTTTGCTGAAGAAAAGGGATTCAATAGCCGATGTGTCCGGCTGATGTTCGGCGATGATTTGCTTTAATTCAGCGTAAATAGTCTTCAATCTGGCGGGGAAGGGCGTTTTTGCCAACGTTGTAACCACTCCGTAAGCGACCACCTGCAGGTCTTGCCCGCCCGCTTCCAGATCAACTATGCCCCAACCGGTGATGGCTGTACCGGGGTCAATTCCCAACGCGCGCATTTAGGCTCCTAGCTGAGCCAATGCTTCGTCGCTGATAGCCAGATTGGAAAAAATTTTATCAACGTCGTCCAGGTCTTCCAAAAGTTCAACTAAATTCAAGATGGAGAGAGTATCCTTTACGCCCAGTTCAATTTCATTTTTAGCAAATTGAGCAAGTTCAGCGTCTTCTATTTTCAGCCCCTCGGCTTCCAGAGCTTCTCTGACAGCGTGCAGGTCGGCAGGGGCGGTGTAGACTTCAATTGCGCCGTCGCTGATTTCCACATCGTCTGCGCCCGCTTCTACAGCCAGCATAAAGACATCATCTGAGTCCATATCGCCGGGGGAAACGGTAAGGTAACCCTTGAGGTCAAACATCCAGGCAACTGCGCCCGCTTCGGCCAAATTGCCGCCGCCCTTGTTAAATATCCGCCGTACCTCAGAAAGGGCGCGATTTTTGTTATCGGTGAGGCATTTCATCAACATTGCTACGCCGTGCGGCGCGTATCCTTCGTAGGTAATCTCTACCAGTTCGCCGCCGCCCAATTCGCCGGTGCCGCGTTTGATGGCTCTGGCGATATTGTCTTTAGGCATATTGGCTGCTTTGGCTGTATCAATTGCCATACGCAAGGTTGGGTTCATATCGGAGTCACCGCCGCCGGCCCGCGCGGCAATGGTGATGTTTCGGCCTAATTTTGTAAAAATCTTCCCCCGTTTGGCGTCTTCCGCGCCCTTTTTCCGCTTGATGGTACTCCATTTACTGTGTCCAGACATTTAGTTTCTCCTTAAAAACAATGAATAGTGAAGAATGAATAATGAACAATTGTTCACTATTCATTGTTCATTATTCACTGCATTATACTATCGGCGCGTTATTTTTGCCAGAATTTAATCTACCGCCTCAGACTCAGGGGTATCGCTCTGGTCGTTTCTCTCCATTGCAGACAGAGAACGCGCAACGGCTTTTACAGCTATTTTCTGCTTGCGATATAAATCGGCTTCGCTGCGCGCCAGGCGATTAGCAATATCCCTGACTCGCAGCCCTTGAATAAATTTCAACTCTAAAATATTATACAGCATCCATTCAGAAGCGGTCATCCGACGCTCACCGTCGGGACGAACGTTTTCTATGGCTCGCTCCAGTACGGAACGCAGCGCTTTTACTGTATCGCCGTCGTAAACAGCCACCGCTTTTTGCACCACCTGTAGCTCCATTAGCGGGCTATTGGTGAGTTTGGGGCCGCCCCAATAGTGGGTCAGCGCTTCGTGTACCATTTTGGGGAAATCCGGTTCATCCACCGGGCTGTTTTCTATTAACAAATTATCCACCGGCGATCCCATGTAGCGGACAGCGCTGCGTAATCGCTGGGCGCGCTCCATTTCCGGCACAATGCCGCGCAGAGCGTTGAAGACGTTTTGCTGTAATCGCCGGTCTTGCAAGACAAATTCGGCTTGTTCAATCAAAATCTGAACCGTACGCGCTTCGTAATCGTTCAAATCAGGGGTATCGGACCGGGCTTCTATCCCTAACAAGCCCAGGTACGTTTCCTGGTCTTGCGTTTTCAGCGGAACGTACCAAAATTTACCGAAGGGTACAAATAGCGTTCCGTTATGATTATTCTCTGCTTGAGCAAAAATAGTCGCCTCAAAGTTGTTCAGGGCAACTTCAATGACTTCAGAGGAACCAACGGAAGTTTCCAGTCTGGGGCCGGAACGGGCGGCCACATTGGCTACAAAGCCGGTGCGCACCCGAAGCAGTTCACAAATGGTGGTCAGGATGTTTTCCAGGGCCTGTTGCAAGTCGGTGGTGGTGAGCAGGCGCGCGTCAATGTAACGCAGCAACTCCACTTCGTCGCGTTCCCGGTGATACACCATCTGGCTGATGATTGGCTTGAGGGTGTTGGCCGCAATCTGCGCCAAAACAATAATGGCTACCACCAGCGTATTCAAAATAGCTTGACGCGGAAGCCCCAAAATAACGGCTCGGTCCGGCAAGGCGGTGATGACCACAATGACCAGAGTAGCCACTAAGGGACCCCGAAGCAGGTAAGTAACCAGTTTGTACCTCACCACGCGATCCGGCGCAAAGGCGTCAAAAAAGGAGACGCTGTAGCCCATCAGCATAATCATCACATCTATGCCAATATTGACCAACAGCAGCACGGTCAGCAAAATGGTCGAAGGAATGAGCGAGGCTTGACTGGCAACCAGCATGTAGGGAAAAACGCCAAAAGCGGGCGCGGCAAAGGCCAAAGTCAAATAGGTCATCCGGCGGCGAGTAGCCGAAGTGAGACAGCGGTCTCTGGCCATTTGCGTGTTGACCACGCCCCAAATAACCGCCGCAAAGAAATAAATAGTAAAGAGCCAGAACAAGGGACCTGCCTGAAACTGAGTGATGCCGGGCAGATAAAAGCCGTTTAGAACCAGCAGGTTGCTAAAGACAGCCAGATACAGGAAAATGGCTCCCAGCGCGTAGCCGCCCATCACGGCGGCGCGTCTGACTTTTGAGAAGGCGTTGGTATTGCGCAACAGCGCGTCGGAGAAGTGAAGGTAGGCCGCCGGAATGAAGGCAATGCCAATCCACTGAAATTTCAGCCAGGGCGCAGCGTCAGCCAGCGATGTTACCTGAAAGAGCGCCACGTCGCCGGCGTAGGTGAAGGACATACAGGCCAGCAGAACGGAGAAGGCCCGGCCAATAGAGCTGTGTCGGTTGTGGGTGATGGTGAAAACCAACAGTGAAAAGGCCAGGATCAGGGTAAACGAAGCGAGTATCTGGTTAGTCAGGGCTAAAATATGCTGAATACCGGTCATGGCGCGCGTTACAAAGTCAATGTAAATATCAGGGCAATATCGCCATTAGGGTAGTAGCGATCATTGTAACCACAAAAAACAAAGCCCTGCTGGCGGGCAAATTGGATGGCGGAATGATTTTTTGTTTGTACCATCGCCATCAATTGCCTGCTGCCTTGCTCTGCGGCCAACTCTTTGATGACTTTGAACAGTAATTTTCCCACGCCCTTCCTCCGAATCTGGGGCAACACAATAAGGTTGTTCACCACAAAACCAGTGTTCCAGATTTCCGCAAATCCACTGACGCAGCCGACAATTTCTTCACCGTAAGCGGCCACAAACAGATGTGGAGATTGCTCAAAAGCGGCCATTAAATCTTCTGGCGAATAGGGGCAGGTCGCCGACATTGTGCGGGGCAGACGCACTTGCGTAAAGACGCTTTGTACAGCGCGTTCATCTTCTTGCAGATGCATTTGCCACACGTAATCCGTCTGGTAGGCGGCGTCCAAATGGGCGCACATTGCTATGTCTTCCGGCTCTGCGCGGCGAATTATTAGCGTAGGTCTTTGTAAATCAGGCATAAAATTTACGATTTACGATTTTGGATTTACGATTGGTTTTGACGTACAGCCTTAATCGGCAATCTGAAATCACAAATTGATGTAGGGTTACAACTGGAGCATTTTACCTTATTTGCGCAAAAACGCATAACCGCGCGGAAGGGGATTCGGAAATGGGGGATTGGGAGATTGGGGGAATAAGACTCGACTCTTGCCTGACACAAGGTGGATATAAAAGGTCAATTCTCACAGAAATCTAACAAAGAGACCGGCGTTCGGCAGCGCCACAAGAGAAACCAGGATTGTGCGGCCAGATTGAAAATTATCATTAGGCAACTTGCCCGCGAGGAAGCAAACTCATACCGCCTTCTACTTTTCTTTTTGGTAAATCTAAATCATACTGCTGAATCAAAATTGAAGCTGGAATATCCAAACCATCTTCTAATTTTCGAACCATTCTCAATGTTAATGGACGTTTGCGATTCAAAATTTCAGACACACGAGCGCGTGAACCCAAATACGGCTCTAACTCACGCCGAGTTAAGCCTAATCGTTCCATATGATACTCTATTGCATCTATTGGGTCCGGCGGTGAAATTTGATAATGCTTTTCTTCGTATGCTTCAACCAGCGTTACTAAAACCTCTAACTTGTCCCCTTCCGGGGTGTCTGGCTCTGCATCAAACAATTTCTCGATTTCCGCCAAAACGATTTCATAATCCGCTTCTGTCTTAACTGGAGTGATTTTCATTCTCTGACCCTCCAGGGCTGTTCAGTTCTAAAAAGCAGAGGCGCAAACATCAGGTGCGATGCACTTAACGCATTGTCTTCTCTTGCAATTTACTGCGTAAAATAAGTTAATTTTGCCTTGTAAGGCGGTGCGAAAGTGCATTGCACCTACTCTGTACGGAGAACTGAACAGCCCTGGCTCCTGAAGCCCAATCGTAAATCCAAAATCCAAAATCGTAAATTGATTAGTCTTCCGGCGGGTAGTTGATTTCTTCCAGCAGCGCCTCGATGGCTTCCCAGGTGGCGGGGGCTTCCCAGTTTACGGTGACCATTTTGCTGTCAGAATCGCCTTCAACGCCGCTTACGCCGTTCAGGTCGCTCACTTCTCGCTTGATGTTCATAACGCAGTGCCCGCAGGTGATGTTGGGGACTTTGAATGTTTTAGTTGACATAAATATTTCTCCTTTTCAACCATTGTTAATTGTTAATTGCTCATTGTTAATTGGCCTACTACTGCGCGTTGCTAATGGCAAAATCATCAAAGGCAAGGGTAACGCCGCCTTCAGCAAAGGTTCCAAGATGCATGCCCGCATCGCCGTTGAGGGGAAGCGTGGCATCTGTCAGGTCAAACAGGGTTTGCCCGTTGACGGCTAAAGAAAGGCGACTTCCGTCGCACACGGCGCGCAACCGATTGGTTTCGCCGTTTTGATTGATGGCCGAACTGCGTTCCCACGGTAACAGTTCCTGAAACGCTGCGTCACTCCACATCACCAGGCGATAGAAGCCGTCGCCGCTGACGCTGAGTTGGTAGAAGTTGTCTGCGTCCTGATAGCGGCAGATCAGGCCATATTCGTTATCGGCGGGGCCTTCTACTTGTCGAGCGTCCACCTCAACTATCACATCTTCCCAATCCTGATTGCTTCTGGCCCAAATCATATACTGGTCAGACAAAACGCTCAAATAGTATTCGCCATCTTCAATAACGTACCTGGAGTTATCACTAGCGCCTTCCGTCCATTCGGCGGCATTGTTAGCAAAATCATCGGCAAAGAGTACGCCGCCCCCGCTAACGCTGCCGCCAGACGTTTTAAGCGTTAAATTATCAAAACGAATCTCCACATTTCCTTCGTCATAAGTGCCAAGCCCCAGCGCAATTTGGCCTTGATGCAAGCCGTCATCAACCACGCTGGTCAAAAGGGTATCGTTGATGTAAAGGCTAAGCGTATTTCCCACGCACTCAACGCGAATATGGTTCACGCCTTCGCCGGTGTTGATGGCCGAAGATTTGGCCCAGTCCACCAGCATCTTCCCTTCGCCGTCCAGATAGCGAGAAATGGCATAAGTTCCATCGCTGCCAAGCTGCAAGAAATAGAAGTTGTCCGGATCTTTGTAGCGACACAGCACGCCGTAATTGTTCATATCCGGCCCGGCAGCTTTGCGCGCGTCCACTTCCACAATTACATCGCTCAAATTGGCGCTGCTGTAGGTTGACCAGGCGTCGGTCTGGGCGTCAACTACGCGCAGGGAAAGCTCGCCGTCTTCTACGCCGCGTTCCACGCCATTGCCGCTTTCCAGATTCCAATTGGGGTCCGGCGAACTGAAGTCATCCTGAAAGGTCAAAGCGGCACCGGCAGCATCCATTCCGGTGGGGGCGGCAATTTCCCGCTGCCCGCCGGGTACGCGCACCAGTACATTATCAAAGGCAATAGCAACATCCGCTTCATCATAGCTGCTGACCAACAGCCCCAATGAGCCGCCGCTAAAGGAGCTGTCGCGGGTGGTATCAACCTGCACGCCGTTGATCAAAAAGCTAAATTGGTCACTCTGGGCAATCACAGCAATCTGGTTTTCTCCGCCTTTGTTGATTAACGGGGAAGCCGTCCAGGGGATGAGCGTACTCCAACTGCCATCCTCTTTTTTGCTGACCAAATAAAATCCATCGCTGCTGATTTCATAAGCGTAAAAATTATCTGCGTCCTGAAAACGGAATATCTGTCCAAAGCTGTTGTTATCAGGTCCGCCCAATTTTCGGGTATCAACTTGATAATCAACGTCATCATAATCGCCGCCAAAGGTGGACCAGATATAATCGCTGGCCTCCTCTACCCGGAAGGAGAATTGATTGTCCTTGATGGACAGGTTGTCTATCACGCCCCATACGCCTTTGTCTGTGGAAAAATCATCTTCAAACAAGACTTGCCCGGCGTTGTCCGGCAGGCTGATTGGCTCGCGGGCGGCTTCGGTGGGCGAGGGTGTTGCCTGGGCCATTGTTTCGCCGCCAAAGGCGCGCTGAATGAGCGGTTTAGCCAGATTGATGGGGCGCAGGGCGTTGATAAAGCCGCCGGTGGGGATGCAGGCATCGTTGCCGTCAACTACGCCGTCATTATTGGTATCCGCCAGCACGCGACAGTCTACAATATCGTCGTCGCCGCCGTAGCCCAGTTGCGTTGGCACGCCAATGAGCCGGCCTTCGGCGTCAATACCTGCTCCGCCGCTGTTGCCGCCGGCAATGGTGGCGCTGGTTTTGATGTAGGCTCGCCCCTTGACGCCCGTTTCGCTGGTGAAACCGGCTACTTCGCCGCCGGTCAGGGTGATGGTTTCGCCGCCGATGCCGGGATAGCCAATAATTCGCAGAGAAGCTCCCAGACCAACCTCATCAGAATTGCCCAGTTCCAGAATCGGCAGGTTCAATACCGCATAATCCAGCGAGTTGCCATCCAGATCAGTCACTACGCGAATAATTGCCAGGTCAAGGTCTTCATCAAAGATAATCGTTTCGGCTTGATAAGTTGGTTTTGGCGGTTCATCTTCTGCGCCCGTCAGCGCTACCAACAAACCGTAGACATCATAATATTTGTCCGCTAACACAACATGGGCGTTGGTCAAAATATAACCGTCGGCGGAAATGATGGAACCGGAGCCGCTCCACATCAATTCGCCGTCCGCATCCAGAGTCCAAATCTGCACAATAGACTCAATGGGCAAACGATTGACCGCAGCAGCAGCCGGTGTTGCCGGCGCGGAAGTTGGCGTTGGCGCGGGGGGCGCTTCGGTAGTAGAGACGGATTCGGTGGGAGCAGGCGTTGCCGTGGCTTCAAGGCGGCTGAGGGGCGTGGGTTCTTCTTCGCCGGTCACTCTACTGCCCAGCCCGCAAGATATGCCAATACTGGCTAACAAGATGAGTAATATAAAAGATGTTTTGAAATTTGTCATTTGTCCTTTGTCCTTTGTCATTTGTCCTTTGTCATTTGTTACGCTTTGCGGTCATTCGCCATTCGCCATTCGCCATTCGCCATTCGTTTGACTCTTTTTTATTATAGCACGTAAGTAAAGAAGCCAAAAAGAGTTTCTCCATTAGTGTAGCGCTAAATCAAAATTATGGTATAATGATTATGTTACTTTTGGACTACCTGTGGAGGTGAGGTCTGATGGCCAGAAAACGAGCCAGCCTGAAAGACAAAAATGTCTTCAAAAACAGTAAAGAAGGGCTAGACACGCTAATTGACTCATCATCCCAGAGTAAAACGGGACAAAAAAAGAAGCAAGCAAGCAAAGCAACCCCTAAAAAAACGCCGCCTGCCTCGCCACCCGCCGGTGAGTTGTCGCTAAAGTCGCCAAAAGTGGAGGCGAGCCTTCCTGAAGACGATTTGATTGCCCTGGCCGACGAAGCAATTTTGGCCGCCGAAGCGCCCTCCGCAGACGCAGCGGCAACCGAAATACCGGATATAGCCCTGGACACCTACGACGACGATGACATTGGCGACACATTGTGGTATCTTGATGACTCATTTGATTTTTCCGCCGAGTTAGAAGCCGCATCGCCCGACAGCCCCCCTGTTGAAACAAGCGAAGCGATGCCCTCCGGCGAAATGGGCGACGTTACCCCCAATGTAGACGACTCACTGGGCTTTGCCCCGGCGCTGGAAACGCCGCCCGGCGGCCCCCTGATTGAAGATATGCCCTCCGCAGAAATGGGCGACGCTGTACCCGATATGGACGACTCACTGGGCTTTGCTCCCGCCCTGGAATCACCGCCCGGTGGACAGCCTGTCGAAGCGATGCCCTCCGCAGAAATGGGCGACGCTATGCCCGATGTGGACGACTCGCTGGGCTTTGCTCCCGCCCTGGAATCACCGCCCGGTGGACAGCCTGTCGAAGCGATGCCCTCCGCAGAAATGGGCGACGCTGTACTTGACACAGATGACACCCTCGGTTTTCCACCGGCAATAGACGCATCGGCTGATAATGCTTCAAATGACGACATCCTGTCTCATAGAGAATCATTTGACTTTTCTGCCGCGCTGGAATCGCCGCCTGAAGAATCTTACGCCGCGTATCTTGCCGCTGAAGCAGAAACGGCCGCTCAACCCCAGAACACCGCCACTTACCCGGCTGAAAACCAACCAGTAAACCAGCCACATGAAGCTTCTCCAACCTTTACAGATGAGTTTGACTTTTTCAACTCCGCCCTGGCCGATGAGCCGCCCCCTCTCAGCGCGTCTGCCGAAAACACAGTCAGCGCCGCAACCACTTCCGACCAGCCAGCGCCGTCAATGGCCGAAACAAGCGCCGCCACCGCTGAAATATCGCCTGCCGGCGCGGTTCCCGACGGGCCGGTTGTGTCTCGAATAACCCGCCTGTCTATTGCAGGAGATGACATGTCAGATGATATTCTTGGCCTGGATGAGCAGGACGCTCCTTTCAAAGCCTCCACCCTGGAAATTCCTGAATACATTCTGGAAACCCTTTCGCCGGAAGAACGAAAGAAGCGCACGCAGCAACTCAAAGACCCGCGTATCAAAGAACAGTTCATGCAAACCTACAACGCCGTTGATGCTGAATACGAACACATCTTGAGCAGCGATGTCAGCGTCAACGAACAAATCACCAATGAGTTGCAAAATCTATTGGGTGAAACGCGCTACATTATGACAAATTACCAGATACAATTTCTGGCTAAAGCGGAATGGAACATCGAGCAAGTGCGGGCCAGACTGGACAGAGCGGAAATAAGCGCCAAAAAAGCAATACAATGGGGGCCATTTATCATTGCCTGGGGCATCTTGTGGTTTTTTATTTCGGTCTTTTTTATCTTCAAGCCAGACTTCCTGTTAAAATTTCTGACCAGCAGCGAACTGGCAACAGACCTCTTGGCCATAGACATATTCCTGCGCGCGCTGTTCTTTGGCGCTATTGGCGGGGTGACGGCTGTTTTTTATTATTTTTTACGCTCCGTTGCTAACAGAAAATTTGACCCGCAATACGTTACTTCATACTTCACCAAACCCTTCATGGGGATGACGCTGGCAACAATGATCTACCTGTTGGTATTTGTGTTTTTACGCCTTTTCAACATCATCCCCGGCACTCTGGAAGCTCCCGCAGAGGGCGGCAGCAACAGCGTGATCTTCTTTATGACCCTGACCTGGGTTTTATCTCTGGCTTCAGGTTTTCAGGAACACGTTGCCTTCAATCTGCTGCGAAAAGTCATCAAAAAAATTATGGGAGACTCAAACTCCCCGGATGACGCCGCAGCCTCCCCGCCTCCGCCAGGCCCATATCCA
>DUEH01000072.1 GCA_011192195.1 Chloroflexota bacterium
TGGAGACTGGAGATCAGACAAGAAATATTCCAGTCCCCCAATCTCCAATCTCCTAATCTCCCTCTTTGAAAGCGATGAAGCGCCCCCACATCGAAGCGATTTCCATGCCTTTTTGCAGGAAGCAGCCAATGTAATAGCGGCCGCTTTCGGCATTGGTGATGTCCTTGCCCAGGTTTTCGGCGTGGACAATCTTCTTGGGGAAGAGGTTGAGATGGGTGTCCTGATAGAACTTATCTAAAGGATACATTTCATCCCAGTCTTTGCCAAAATCTGCTATTAATTTTGCATTGGCTTCGGCAAAAGTTTTGGGATGCCAGATACGCTGAATGGTGTTCATTGGATGATCCTGGCTTACGGCGTCAATACCCAGCCACTTGATTTTCTTCTCCACGCACCAGTCAGAAAAGTCCGGCGAGGGGCCGGGGTGCTGGATCATATAGCGGAATTCGTCGGAATCGGGACTGTTCCAACCGTACTTGTGCCAGCCGGTCTTGATGAGCAGGATGTCTCCCTCGTGTACATCAACCACGCTTTCGATCATCTCAGGCGTATAAACGCTGGAATTGCTGACCAGGTGCGAAATGTCGGCGATGACACCGGGTCCAAACCAGTGATCCAGCGGCACTTCGCCGATGGTGCGACCGGCGGGCCAGAAGTGTCTTTCGCCGTCCATGTGGGTTGCCAGGTGGATGCTGGCATTGCAGATAGAATTATTGCGGCCCATACCAAAGTTCTGCCCACCGACGCGCTTGTGATAACTGACGGTCAGCGGCACGTAGTTAGCCCATTGAGGCGTCTGCACGCTGAAGGGAATGGTCAAATCGAGCATCTCCATCGAAGCGAGGGTATTGAAAAATTCCTCATCGCCCATCCCATCGGGCGCTTGATACGCTGCGGCGCGCACCCAGGCGGCTTCGGTTTCCATAAAAGGGATCGGCTCGATCATCATCCAGGCGCGTTGGTTGTTCAGCTCGTCAATCTGGCCGCCCAGCGATTCGGCAAAAAGCAGATGCGCTTTGGGCAGGGTGATGTGGGTCATTTCGTAGTATTCGTCCGGCGGGAACATTTCGTCCCAACTTTTGCCGTGCGTCTCCTTGAGTTTGGCTTCGGCTTTGTCAAACTCGTGAGTGTGCATGTAGCGGATGCTGGTGTTCATAGGATGCTCGGCAGCGCCGCAATCCACGCCGACCATCTTCAATTCCATATCCAGCGCCCACTGGTAAAAGTCCGGCGAGGGGCCGGGATGACGGATGAGGTAGCCAAATTCTTTGCTCTCCACGCCGCCCTGCGCGTCTTCATTGAAGATGTCCGGCTGTTCCCACGAATATTTGTGGTAGCCGGTGTTGATGATGAGGATGTCGCCTTTTTTGACTTCGGCGCGTTCCATGATCATTTCGGGCGTGTAGAGGCTGTAGTCAGACACGGCGTCTGAGATGTCTACCACTACGCCGGGGCCGCCCAAATCGCTGAGGGGGATGTCGGAGATGGCGCGTCCGCCGGAGTGGAAGGAGGTTTCGCCGACCAGGTGGGTGCCGGTGGTGTTGCTCCAGTTGAGCAACTGACCATTAGCCCCCTGTCCGCCGCCATAAGCGCCGGTGACGCGCTTGAAGAAGTGAATTTCCAGCGCCTTATCGCCCGGCCAGGGCGGCGTGAAGATGCTCAAGGGTTGGGTCAGGTCGTACAGTTTGGCTTCTGACAAGGTTTTAATGAATTGTTCGCGTTTCATTGGTGTGTCCTTTCGTAATTTTAGATCGTAATAGAACACGGATGACACAGATCGAACGGATTTACACAGATAAAAAAATAAAATAAAAATCAGTGAAAATCCGTGTCATCCGTGCGATCCGTGTTCTATAATCCATACTGCTCCGCAAAGGCGATAACGGCTTCTTCAAAAATTGACATCGGCGGGCGAACCAGACCGGCGCCAACTTGCCCCACGCCCGCGTCTTTGTGGGCAATGCCGGTGTTGATGCGCGGGGTGATATTCTTTTCTACCACCTTGCGAACGTCAATGCCGGTAGGCGTGCCACGGAAGTCCAGCGGCGGCATAGTGAAGTATTTGTGTTCGGCGTAGGTAATCTCGTACATTTCCATAGTGGTGTTGATGGCGTCTTTGGGCGTACCGCTGACAAAGGTGACAATGGCGGGCGCGCCGGCCATCGCAAAACCGCCAATGCCGGCCGTCTCGGTGATGGTGCTGTCGCCGATATCGCCGCTGGAGTCTTCGGCGGTGAAGCCGGGGAAGTACAAGCCCTTGGGCGTGCCCACCGGGCCGGTGAACCAACGCTCGCCCAGACCGCTGACGCGGATGCCAAAATCGGTGCCGTTGCGGGCCATAGCGGTGACGATAGTGCTGCCTTCCACGCCGTGTCCGGCGTCGGCAATGGCTTTGCAGGCGGCCATCACCGGGTTCAGCACGGCCAAAGCATTGTCGCCGATGGCGCGCAGGATGTCGGAGGCTATGTCTGAGTTGGGCGCAGATTTGGCAATGTAGGGGGCCAGCGCCTTGAGAAAGAGGATGGACCCGGCTTTGTTGCGGTTGTGGCCTTCATCGCCCATATGCAGGGCTTCCGAGAGCAGGGCTTTGATATCAATGCCGTCGGCGGCTTGCACGGAATCGGCCAGCACCGGCCCCATCACGCCGTCCAGCCAGCGCAGACGCTTGAGGACGTCTTCGCTGTACGCGCCGTAGCGCAACACTTTGCCGTAGCCTTCGTTGAGGTTGCAGTAGGCAAAGTTGCCATGCTTCCTGTTTTCGATGATGTAGACAGTCATACTGGGCGAAGTGACGCCCGCCATCGGCCCGACGGATTGGTGGTGGTGGCAGGGTTCCAGCTCGATTTCGCCGGAGGTGATCAGCGCCTCGGCTTCGGCGGGGTCTTTGGCTTTCCCCTCGAAGATGAGCGCGCCGGTAAGCGCCCCGCGCATCGGCCCGGAAGCGCGCTCCCAGGTGATGGGCGGCCCGGCGTGCATCAGCAGGTTGTCCCGCATACCGGGAATTACGTCTTTGGCCTTGCCCAATCCCACCAGCACGGGATGAGCCTCGATCATTCGTTCAGTTGCTTTTGCATTTGCTTTTTCTATGTCCATTTTGTGTGTCCTTTCTGGCTAATTGATAGATTTGATAGAACACGGATGACATAGATCGGACGGATTTTCACGGATTTTTTTTGATTTTTATTTTTTTATCAGTGTCAATCCGTATAATCCGTGCGATCCGTGTTCCATTCTTATCAGGGTTTTATAGAACACGGATGACACGAATTTTCACGGATTTTTTTTGATTTTTATTTTTTTATCAGTGCTAATCCGTATAATCCGCGTGATCCGTGTTCTATATTTTCTTCCTGTCATTGGTAAATATCACCCTCTTGACTTGAGGTTTTTTAGCGAAATTCAACAACAAACCAACTTCTTTGTTGGTAGCTTTGAGGTAGTTAATCAATTGCGCCTTGTGGCTTTCATTCAACTCATCAACCGTCTTCAATTCCAAAATAATCACGCCATTGACAACAATATCGGCGAAATATTTTCCTACCGGAGTGTTATTGTAATAAACCGTTATGTCTTGTTGTTGCTCTACTCGAAATCCAAGTTTCTCCAATTCAATGATCAAAGCATTCTCATACACTTTCTCCAAAAATCCATAGCCCAATGTGTTATAGACGGTATAAAACCAGGGCTGTTCAGTTCTAAAAAGCAGAGGCGCAAACATCAGGTGCGATGCACTTAACGCATTGTCTTCTCTTGCAATTTACTGCGTAAAATAAGTTAATTTTGCCTTGTAAGGCGGTGCGAAAGTGCATTGCACCTACTCTGTACGGAGAACTGAACAGCCCTGGGCCCGATACAGGACACTTTTACTATTGCAAGTTAGAATATTTACGTGATATTATGGAGTTATAAAGGGGTAACTTTTTTCATTTTGATTCTTATGCTATTATTATCTTGTAATTTAACCATAAGCCCCTTAAGCTGAGGCATTCATGAAAATAAAGTTTTGGGGAGTTAGAGGCTCTATCCCGGCTCCATTATTGGCGCAAGATATAAAGGACAAGGTGTTATCTGCTTTGCAAGAAATAGTCAGGCAAGGGATAGAATTGAAAACTGATGCAGATCTTGCAACTCTGGCAGACAGCCTTCAGCCGGAAATTGTTAGCACCATTGGCGGCAATACCACCTGCATTAGTTTAGAGACCGAGGATTTATTTATTATTTTTGATGCCGGTTCCGGTATGCGAGACCTGGGCCAATACCTGATGAGCCGTGAATTTGGCGCTGGCAAGGGACACGCCTGTATCTTTTTTACCCACACGCATTGGGATCATATTCAAGGCTTTCCTTTCTTTGTACCCGCCTTTGTTCCGGGCAATCAATTTGATATTTACCACATTCACCCCTATGTCCCCAAAGTGTTGGCGGAGCAAATGCAGCCAGAGTTTTTTCCGGCGGAATTTTCTCGCCTGGACGCCGACATTCGATTTCATCAGATAGAGGAGGGGCAGGAAGTTGTTTTGGGTGATTTGAAAATAAATAGTCTGGAATTGTATCACCCCAACAAAGCCTATTCTTATCGCGTGGACAATCTGAATAGTTCGATGGTGCTGGCTACCGATGGCGAATACACACGGCTGGATCGCGCCTTTATGCAGCGCTATTATGATTTCTATCGAGACGCGGATGTTTTGATCTTTGATGCGCAATATTCCGTCAGAGAAGCTATTATCAAAGAAGAATGGGGACACAGTTCAGGCATGTTTGGCGCGGATATTGCCAAAGCTGCCAACGTGAAAAAATTGCTCCTTTTTCACCACGATCCAACATCTACAGATGCGGAAATTATACACGCATTGGCGAAAACGCAAGAATATCTGGCCAAGCAGACTCAGCCCATAAATCAGTCTGTAGAAGTTGACGTAGCGGTAGAAGGGATGGAAATAGACCTTGACCACGTTGATGCCGGGCGTTTCTCTATTGAAGAGACGCAAATAAACCAGACCCTCTGTTTAAAGTTATCCGGCGAATTTGATGGACAGGCGTCTGAAATATTTGCCAGACATCTACTGGATATTATGCAGGCGGAACGCAGTCAGCGCCTGGTGTTGGATATGGCCGAACTTGACGGTCTGACAATGGCCGGAATGAGTGCGCTGCTGGATGCCAGACGCCAGACTTATAGTATGGCGCTGGTCAACGTACCAAAAGATGTGTATGATGTGCTGGAGTTGGCCGGGACAACAGATTTTTTTGCCATTTATGACAGGATAGAAGACGCTTTGGGGTCTTATGCCGGATAGTCAAAGATAAAGCGGCGCTTTGAAACAGTAAAGAGCTTCTCATCACGAGAAGCTCTTTTTAATTTTGATCATTTCATCTTCTTCCCAAAAGAATTGTGTTGCCAATAATATACATGCTTCAAAACAACAATGCAATTACGTTATTTCTGTTGGAAACTTCTCGCCTCGCCAATCCAGCAACCAAACTTCAACCCTTGAGCCGGCGGGTAAAAAAGTGATTTCGTTGGGGACCACAACCAGCGTATTTGCCCACACCAGCGATGATAATATCCCAGACCCCTGCACCTGCACCCCGCTGCCGCGCGTGGTAACGCGGTATTCTCCCCCGGCTTCGTAAAGCAAGGCGCGCATATAATGCCGCCGTCCGCTATTTTTTACATCTTCCTGTAAAATTGCCCTGAGCGTGGGTTTCTCCCAAACAGGCGAAGCGCTCAATTTCAAGATAGCCGGTCTGGCAAAAACCTCAAAAGCCACCATCGAAGCGACTGGATTGCCGGGCAGCCCAATGAGCGGCACGCCGTCTATTATTCCAAAAGCCAGCGGTTTGCCCGGTTTAATGGCGACTTGCCAGAAGTGCATTTCGCCTTCTTCAGCCAGCACATTCTTCACCACATCATAATCACCCACTGAAACGCCCGCCGACGTGAGAAAGAGGTCAACGCCCTGCGCCAACCCTTCGCGGAGTTTAGCTTTCAGGTCCTGGGTGGTGTCGCGGGCTACGCCCAGCATCACTGCTTCTGCGCCGTAGCTTTGTACCAGCGCCGCCTGCGTGTACTCGTTTGAGTTTCTGATCTTGCCCGGCGAAAGCGGCTCGTCAATCCCCACCAATTCATCGCCGGTGGCTAAAATTGCTACGCGAGGGACTCGGCGCACTAATACTTTTCCCTGCCCTGCTGCCGCCAATATGCCAATATCCTGCGGGCGCAGGCGATGCCCTTTTTTCAACACGGCGCTACCCGCTTTAAGGTCTTCACCCACCGGGCGAACATTGTCGAAGGGGGAAACGGGGCGCAGAATGGCTACTTCGTCGGGCTTCAACTCAGCCACCGATGCCGCTTCACTGGTATCTTCAAAGCGCACAACAGCAGTTGCGCCAGCGGGCATTGGCGCGCCGGTCATAATTCTGGCGGCCTGCCCTGACCGCACCTTTTTTTGCGGCGCTTTCCCCGCCGGAATATTCTCAATTACGCGCAGTATCACCGGCTCATCCGCCGACGCCTGCGCCACATCTTCTGCAATCACCGCGTAGCCATCCATTGCCGAATTGACAAAAGGCGGAATATTGTCCGGCGCAATCACATCTTCCGCCAAAACGCGGTTCAGACATTGGGTAATGGACAAGGTCTCGCTGCCTAAAGGCGAAATATGCTCAAGGATGTACTCAAGCGCTGCTCTAACGGGCATTAAATTTGATTGGGTCATAGTTTTGTCTCCTGTTGTAAATGGGTTTGTAGTTAGGCGCGTAACGTAGTGGAGCGCCGTCGTGAAACGCCACTTCGCTGTCGCTACGAGGCTCACTACGAGCCATTTGCACCTGGTGGGTGTTCATAAGCGGTTCTTGTAGTGAGGCGATAGTATAGCATACGCCGTTAAAGCGCGTCAAACCGCGTGGCAACCTTCCCAATTATGGGTCTTTGAGGTTTTTTTGTGGTGAGTAGGATGTAAAACGCGCTTGACCGTCTTATTTTAGAGTAGAATTTACAGAATGTAGAATTTTAATTCTATCATTCCGTGAATTCTGCTCTGATACCACACAATTTCTCAAAGAACCCCAATTATTTCAAGGCGGCTTGCTTGCACCCTTATACCTCTTTCGGTTACAATACCGCCATAAACAAAGGCGCAAGCTCAATGACTACCCAAACAACTCTGCAAACTGAAGACCGCGTTTTGCCCTGGCAATGGCTAAGCCAACAAATTGACGCGGCAGCCTATTGCCCTGCCGCCGACCCCTCGGCGTTGGCCGAACGCGTTGACGATGGCGACGAAAGCTACTACGTTCTCAAAAATCCCGCCACCGGCGATTATCTCAAGCTGGACGAAGCGGATTACGACTTGTGGCAGCTAATGGATGGTACGCGCGCGGTCAAAGAGTTGGTAGTAGCCCACTTTGTCAAGCGTAAAACCTTTGCCTACGGACGCATTGCCGCGCTGGTGCAGGAACTCAAAGAGAATCGCTTTTTGGTGGATAAGCCGGTGGGTCTTTACCGGCAGGCGGCGCAGCAACTGGAAGAAAAAGACTGGACGCATCGCTGGCAAGAATTGGCGCGCGTCTTCATCGAGCGCACTTTTCCGGTCAAAGGCATTGATAGCTACGTCACAGCTATTTATCGTTGGGGCGGTTGGCTCTTTTATAACCCCATCGTTCTGGCGTTAATGTGGATTGTTGCCCTGACCGGATTGATTCCCTTCATCCTGCAACTTCGTCAGCCAGAGCAGTTTCCCATTGTGGGCGTATTGGGCGGCGGCTATCTGGAAGGGATTGTCCTGCTGCTGCTGGCAAATACCATCATCATCTTTATCCACGAACTGGCCCACGCCCTGACCACCAAGCGCTACGGGCGCGACGTTCCCTCCGGCGGCGCGATGATTTACTACGGCTTGCCCGCCTTTTACGTGAACACAATGGACATTTGGCTGGAGCCAAAAAAACATCGTATTGCCGTGTCCTGGGCGGGGCCTTTTTCCGGCATTGTGCTGGGCGGATTATTCAGCGCGCTGGCCTGGCTTGACCCCGGTTCATTGGCGAGCCAATTCCTCTTCAAAATGGCGTTTTTGGGTTACATTGGCTGCCTGGTGAACCTGAACCCTTTACTGGAACTGGACGGCTATTTCATTTTGGTAGACGCGCTGGGCGTCCCAATGCTTCGCCAACGGGCCTTTCACTTCATCAAGCGCGAATTGCCCGCTAAACTCAAAGCCATTTTGTCGAACCCGGATTCTGCGGAAGGCAAAGCTGCAACGGAGCAAGAGGCCGCCTTCACCCGCGAAGAACTGCTCTTCACCGTCTTTGGGCTGCTGGCCGCCATTTATACCGTGTATGTCATCTGGTTTGCCCTGTCTCTGTTGCATAGCCGCGTTGTCGCTTTCCTGCTTGATCTGTGGACAGACAGCGGATGGCTTGGGCGGGCGGCGGTAGTAGCATTGGGTTTGGCAATTTTCACTCCGATTGCTTTGGCGGTGGGCGTGACGCTGTGGAAAGGCGCGTTGGGCGCGTTCCGTTGGCTGAGCAAGCGCAATTTCTTTGCGCAAGAGCGAAACATCGCGCTGCTGTCTCTGCTGGGGCTGGCGACTTCGATGGGCTTGCCGCTGCTCTTTCAGCAATGGCGCGCGCCGGTACTGGTAATCTGGACGATCTTGCTGGCGATTGCCGCCGTATGGTCGCTGCTGCTGACAACGCGACAGTACGCGGGGTCTGACATTCAGGCGATGTTCCGGGCGCTGCTTGCTTCTGCCGGATTGCTAACGCTTGGCGCGGTGTTGATGGCGTTGAAGCATCCCGCTCAGGCGTTGGTCTTTACTCATTTGGCCGTTTTTCCCCTGCCGATTGTTGGCATTGCCAACGCGCTAAACGATGACTTGCGTAGAAACACCCGCCTTGAAAAGGCGCTATTGCTGCTGCTTCCCCTGCCCGGCTTTATTGGCGGCGTACTGCTGGCCCGGTGGGCGGAAACGCTTTTGGAAGCCTTTTTGGCGGCGGGCGCAACTTTTTCGTTTTTTGTTTTTCTGGCCTTCATTCCTTCGCTGCTGGCGGCTTATGTCCACACGCGCTTCATCACGCCCTGGGCGCTGCTAACCCTGGGGGCAACGCTGTTGGGATTGTTCAATGCGCTGGCCCTCTTTGCGCCTTCAGAAACCTTGCCCTGGATTTTGCTGGCGACGCTCAGTTTTTGGGCGGTGGGCAGTTTTGTCTACCTCAGCGCGGGCTGGCGACTCAGCTTTTCCACGCCATCGTGGGAGCGCGGTTTTACGCTATCGGCGGAGCAGCGCCTTAGACACGCCTTTGCCCGTTTCTTTGAGGCGCTCTTTGAAGGCTTTCGTCTGGCTTTTGGCGATCGCCGCGCCCAGAGTGTAGACGACGATTTGGACATCATCGCCGTAACCGCCGATTGGGATGTAGAACTGGATCGCGGGCGCGTGCGCGACGAATTGAATTTGAAAGAAATGACTGTTTTGGAACAGGCCGAGCGCTATCGGGAGGTGTTGAGTCGCGCTATTGATTTAATGGACAACTGGGCCGGCAGAAAATTCATCACCCGCGCCGCCCAGGCCGCCTACGATGGCCTTCCCTGGCCGGAGCGCGAAGTTTTGGGGCGTTATGTGCTGACCGGAACCACCTGGGGCGGCGCCATTGCCCACCAATTTGCTTCGGCTCACGGTGAGCAATTTCGGGCGCTGCGCAGCGTTCCTTTGTTCGCCGGATTTTCTCAGGAAATGCTGGACCAGCTATTGGCCGTTGCCCGTCGCAGCGATGTAGCGGCGGGAACGATTTTTGTCAAAGAAGGTCAGCCCTATTCCGATTTTGCTTTGGTGATGGGCGGGGAAGTGGAAGTTTGGAAAATAGACGCCTCTAGCGGCTGCAGCGTGATGGTTGGCGAATTAAAGCGCGGCGCCACCTTTGGCAGTCAGGTCTTCCTTCCTGACGCGGAGAATGAGGCGCAAGCCACTTATCGCGCTGCCGTACCCACAGATGTGTTGCTTATTGATCGGGTTAGCGCCCTGAAATTAGCAGAGCAAGGTCTTAGCTTAAATCGGGAAGCAACAGCGGCTTCTCGCTTGAGTCAGATGTTGGCCGAAATGCCCCTCTTTGCCGAATTATCGCCGCATCAAATCGAAGCCCTGATCCGCCGGATGGGGCGGCAGTCCGTCTCAAAAGGGCAGATCATTGTGCGGCAGGGGCAACCCCGTCAATATTTCTACATCATCCAATCCGGTGAAGTAGGCGTTTTGGCAAAAACGGCTCGTAGTGAGCCTCGCAGCGATAGCGAAGTGGCGTTTCACGATGGCGCTCCTAACTACAAACCTGTTTACGCAGGAGACAAAGGCAGCGAAAAGCTGGTTGCCCAACTGGGAAAAGGGGAACATTTTGGCGAAACTTCGCTCTTTAGCAACCAACCCTACTCCGCCACCTGCGTGGCGCTTAGTCCGGTTGAACTGCTCACTCTGGACGAGTTCACCTTTGATCGCCTGATAGCCACCAGCCACCAAATGACCCATTACGTAGAGCAAGTCTCCAGCGGACGGCTGAAGGATATGCGCAGAAAGCTGGG
>DUEH01000073.1 GCA_011192195.1 Chloroflexota bacterium
GAAATCTACAAGACCCACGCCACGGCCGAGGACATTCTGGCTTTTTACCAGGAGACTCTGGCGACGCAGGGCTGGGAGTTCGACCCGGAGGCAACGTTGACGAATGAAACGGGGACAGCCTGGTTTTTCAAGCGGGAAGAAGAAGGTGTTATTCAGACTATTCGAGTGCTGATTGCCCCAAAGGATGATGACACAAGCGTGACTGTTCAGTGGATTTATGAGTAAACGGGTCAAACCCAAACCCGCAACTTTTCTTCAATACAAAGCGTGCGCCCGCATTATGCAAGACCTGACAGGTTCTTAAAACCTGTCAGGTCTATAGCGTTACACATTAAACCGAATCAACAGCACATCCCCATCCTGCGCCACGTACTTTTTCCCCTCCAGACGCCAGGTTCCCGCCGATTTGGCCGCTGCCTCTGAGCCGGCGGCACTTAAATCTTCAAAGCTCACTACTTCTGCGCGAATAAAACCGCGTTCCAAATCGCTGTGAATGAGGCCCGCGCAGGTGAGGGCGGTGGCGTTCAGCGGCGCTTCCCAGGCGTGAACTTCTGTCTCCCCGGCGGTGAAGAAGACCATTCGGCTTAAAAGTTGATAGCTTTCGTGGATGATGCGGTTCAGGCTTAACTGACTGATGCCGTATTCTTCCATGAACATCCGGGCGTCTTCATCGTCCAGATTGATAATATCCATTTCCAGCCGCCCCCTGATTTGCGATACGACCGCGTTTTGGTGGGGATAGCTGATTTTCTTCGCATCCGGGTAGCCTTCATCGCCCATATTGAGCAGGATCATCATTGGCTTTTGGCTCAAAAACTGAAAACCCCGCAGTATTTTTTCTTCCTCTTCTGTTAATTCCACATCTCTGAGCGGAATACCGTTTTCCAGAGTTTCTTTGAGACGGGTCAGCAAGTCGAACTCTTTTTTCTCGACTTCGTAGCTGGGCAGGCTTTTACCCTTACTTAAATTTCCTGCCAACTTTGGCATCCGATTTTCGATTTTGCTCAAATCAGAGAGCAGAAATTCGGTGTCTAGCGTGTCAATATCGCGCTGCGGGTCAATGTTTTCCAGAGGATGAGCTACATTGGCGTCTTCAAAGGTGCGGACAACGTGGATCAGGGCGTCGTTGGTGGCAATTTGCCCCAATTGTTCGCCGCTGATGGCTATGCCCTGCGCTGCATCACCGCGCAGTCCGCCGATATCTGAGTATTCTACTTTAGCGGGGGTGATTTTTTTGGGGCGGTACATATCAACCAGCGTATCCACGCGCTCGTCCGGCACATCAACTACCAGCGTGTGAACTTCCAGCGCGCCGCTACTGTAAGCGGCAGTTGCCGCGTTGCCCCGCGTAAGGGCGTTAAACACGGTGCTTTTGCCGCTGTTAGGTAATCCAACCAATCCAATCTTCATAAGAAACTTCCTTTATCCTCCCAGCGTAGCCGGGAAATAACGCTCGATTAAATACACCGCCGATAGCGCCACCGCAATCCCGGCAATATAGCCGCTAATCACCTGCCACAGCGTGTGGCGGCGCAGCTTTATTCTGGCCCAGCCCACAAGGGGAACCAGCGGCAGGGCAATAAACGCCCATTGACTGTGAAACAAGACCGTTACAGTTGCCGCCGACATAATGGCCGAGCTGTGAAAACTGATCTTCCAAAGCGTGGTGATTAGTCCCAGTACAAGCACTTGCAGCAGCGCCACACCGGTCAGCAGGATCAGGCTGGAGGGCGCTTTGAAAATCGCCAGCGCAATAATGCTGATAATCAGCCAGCCAAAGGTGAAGAGCAGGGGCTTCAGGCGTTCCTTGCGCTTTGGCATGTGGATGTCGGTGAGTTGCCCGGTTTTGACCAGATAGACAATGCAGGCTATAGGCGGCGCAGTAGTGAGAACCGCGGTGACGCTGAACCATTTTAAGGCTTCAAAGGGTGAATTGAAAACCTTGAAGATAAAAAAGGCCGCCATAAAAATGCCCGATGTAAAGGGGGTGATCAGGTTTGAGATACGTTGGGCAAATTCTTCGCTTTTATTTGATGATGGCGGTAGGGTTGCTGAGGGCATATAAATTTAATTCTGGACAGTGGTAAAAAAATAAGTGATATGTCATTGCGAGGGCGTAAGCCCGAAGCAATATCCGGCTTGCAGGCGAGGAGATTACTTCGCCTTCGGCTCGCAATGACATTTTCCATCACTTACAACTTAACCACCACCTAATCCCTTACAAACAGGCGCATATACGCCCCTAAATCTTCAATTCCCTCGAAATTCCAGGTGGCTTCAATGGCGGCGTCTTGTTGTTCCTTGTTCAGTACGCCTTCGGCGTTGGCGCGGAACTTGGCAATAAGTTCTTCGTCGGTCAACGGATTTTCGGGCGCGCCCTTCGCGTAGTCAATTTTGGCAGTATACTTGTCGCCAAATGTTGTGGTGATGGTCACTCTGGCCCGTTTGAGGCCGGGGAAGAGAGCATCAATCTCCGGGTCGGCAATGACTTTGATCTTGCCCAGCAGGTCCCATATTGCCGGGTCTTTCAGCTTCTCGTCGCTGAAAGAGCTGGGGAGGACGTGTCCGTCGGCCAGCGCGGCAGCGACGACATAGGGCAGGCTGTGGTCGGCGGTTTCCCGGGTTTCGGGCTTGTACTTGCTGGGGTCAGAGAGGATGTCGGCCCCGCGCGTGGTGGTTTCGACCAGTACTTCGGCAATATCTTCCGCCGAAAGGTTTTGTTCTTGCCGAATGGTCAGGGCCGCCGTGATGGGCTGGTGGGTCAGGGCTTCGGTGGGGAAGGCTTTATAAGCGCAGCGGGTGATGAGGAAGGTTTCGCCTAACCCCTTGAGCAGTTCCTCTGGATGCCAAGTGACGTTGTTCAGCACCTCCATCAAGCCTTCCTTGCCTTCGATGACCTCCACCGGACCGGAGTAGCCTTCGCGGGCCATCAGTGCGGCAAAGACGCCGGCTTGCGAAGCCATCGGGTCGGCGGTGTTTTTCATATTGGTCAAGTGTCCGGCCACCACGCCGCCCAGAGTAAAGTGACTGCTGCCGCTGATGCCCGTTGCGGCTACAAGTTGGTCAATGTCCAGATCGTACATTCGTCCGGCCACCAGGGGACTGACGAATTGGGTGAGCGTGGCGTGATGCCAGCCCACTTCGCGCGCGCCCGGTTCGGCGGCGTGGCACCAGCGCAACTCCAGCTCGTAGGCAATAAGAATAGCTACCAGCGCGTCTGCGCCGGTTTTGCCGTTGGCTTCGGCGGCAGCCAATGCCGCGCCAATGATGTCGGAAGGGTGGCTGGGGTCTTGTTCCCAATAGATGTCGTTGTAGTCCAGCGCGCGCGTGAGCAGGCAGTTCATCAACGCGGCGTTGGGGGCGTTGGTTTTGTGCCCTGTGCCTATGACGGTGGCTTCGGGTGTGCCGCCCAACTTTTCCGTGAAACGATACATAGCGGCCATATCGTCATTGTTTACGGCGGCCAGCGCGCAGCCCATACTGTCCAGCAAAAAGCGTTTGGCCTCTTTGATGGCGTCGGCGGGGATGTCTTCAAATTGCAGGTTGGCCGCAAATTCGGCCATTTGTTGGCTGTATGATTTTGTTGTCATTTTGAAAAACTCCTTGTAAAGGCAGTGAATAATGAACAATGAAAAATGAATAATGAAAAATTTTTCATTTTTCATTGATTTGCCGGCGCGTGTACTCAATCAGTCCGCCGGCTTGAATGATGTTCAGTACGTTGGCGGGAAGCGGCGGAAAGCTAAAGCTTCCGGCGGCGCAATGAATTTGGCCCGCTGCCACGTCTATCTCAATTTCTTCGCCGTTTTGAATGGCGTCAACCGCTTCTGAGTTGGTGATAGCCAGCAGCGCGTTGTTGATACAGTTTCGTCCGTAGATGCGGGCAAAGGATTTGGCGATGATTGCGCCTACGCCTGCCTCTTTCAGGCAGGTGACGGCTTGCTCGCGGGAGCTGCCGTTGCCCCAGTTTTTACCGGCAACGATGATGTCGCCGGGTTGGACATCTTTAGCAAAGTCAGAGTCCAGGTCCTCCAGCGCGTATTGCGCCATTTCTTTGGGATCGCTGACGGTGTAAGTGTATTTGCCGGGAAAAATAACGTCGGTGTTCACGTCGTCGCCGTATTTCCAGACCCGGCCTTTGATGATGTTTAGTTGTTCTTTGTCCTTTGTCATTGGTCATTTGTCCTCTGATAAGCGCAAGGCGAACATTGGCAATTGCTAATTGTTAATTGTTAATTGTTAATTGTGTCGGGTGCAGTAATCTCTCCCGCCACCGCCGAAGCGGCAACCACTTCCGGGCTGGCAAGATAAATTTCACTGTCGCGGGTTCCCATTCTGCCGCGAAAGTTGCGGTTGGCGGCGCTGATGGTTACTTCGCCGACGGCAGGGACGCCCATATGGTTGCCCATACACGGCCCGCAACCCGGACTTTCCACTATCGCCCCGGCTTCGATGAAGGTTTTGATGTATCCGGCTTCCATTGCCTCAAGATACACCTGCGCTGAGGCGGGAATGACGATCATTCGCGCGCCGGAAGCCACTTTTTGGCCTTGCAGCACGGCGGCGGCAGCGGCTAAATCTTCCAGTCTGCCATTGGTGCAGGTTCCCAAAAAAGCCTGATCAATGCGCGTTCCGGCAAATTCAGAGAGGGGGCGCGTGTTGTCTACGCGGTGCGGCGCGGCAATCATCGGCTCGATGTCGTCGGCGTTGTATTCTACCACGCGGGCGTAAACGGCGTTGGCGTCCGGGTAAATCGGGGTGTAAGGGCGTTTGGCGCGACCTTCCAGATAATCAAAAACCACTTGATCGGGGGGGATGTAGCTGTTTTTGGCGCCCATTTCGGCGGTGATATTGGGCAGCGTAGCCCGCGAACTGAGACTGAGGGCCTGAATCGCTTCGCCGTGCCACTCTACCGACAGATACAGTCCGCCGTCATTGCCCAGATCGCCAATAACGTACAGGGCCAGGTCTTTGGCAGTGACGCCCGGCTTCAGTTGACCGTGAACGACGATTTTCAGGCTTTCCGGCACGCGCAGCCACAACTTGCCCAGCGCCCATATACTTGCCATTTCGCTGCGACCAATGCCCGCGCCAAAGGCGCCCATCACCCCGGCGTGCGGCGTATGAGAGTCTGAACCGAGGACGATTTCGCCGGGCAGGGCCAGCCCTTCTTCCACCATCAATTGGTGAGAAATGCCGCGCCCAACATCGTAGAAATTTTTAATGCCTTGTTCGCGTACAAACTGGCGGATGATTTTATGATTTTCCGCGTGTTTGGTGCTGGGGGCGGGGGCGGCGTGATCCAGAAAGATGGCGTGCATATCAGGGTTGAAGACTTTTTTGCCGCCCATTTTTTTAAAGATACCATAAATGGGGGCGGTGTTATCGTGTGAAAGCGCCACGTTGGGCGTGACTTCTACAATCTGACCCGGCGTAGTGCAGGACAGCCCGGCTTTTTGCGCCAGTATTTTTTCGGAAAAGGTTTGGGGCATTTTTACCTCCAATGTGAAATTCAACCATACTTTATAAAGCGCAAATGTACACTAAATTTGATATTGTAGCAAAAGTCAAATACACTCAAGGAAGGTCATCGAAATTTATAAAAAAACAGAATTTATGTTATACTGTCATTATACTGTAGAAATGGAGGTGCTATATGACAGTTAAAGAAAAGGTTACGTTGACTCTTCCCTCGGACCTAATGCGTCGTGTGCGTCAAGTTGCTCCGCCTCGGGGACATAGCCGTTTTGTTACGCAGGCTGTTGAATTCTATCTGGAAGCGCAGCGCCAGAAGCAATTAGAAGCGCAGCTTGCAGCAGGATACCAGGCTAATGCTGAAAAAGACCGCGCCATTGCCGGAATGTGGATAGCTATCGAAGAGGACACCTGGCGCGCGATTGAAGACGTTCCTCAGGAGGCAGCGTGAAATCCGTAAAACGCGGCGACATCTTTACCGTAGACCTGGAGCCGGTACGCGGCGCAGAACAAGGCAAGGCGCGCCCGGCTTTGGTGATCCAGAACGACATTGGCAATCGGCATAGCCCCATCATTGTTGTGGCGGCTCTCACCAGCGGCAATTACGTCCGGTTTCCCGTAAATGTGGCGGTAAAAGCGCCGGAAGGAGGCCTGAAGAACGATTCTCTGGCGCTTCTCAATCAGATACGCAGCATAGATAAATCTCGACTGGGCCGCCATTGGGGGCGCTTGAGCGCCGAAACAATGGATAGAATTGACGTTGCGCTAAAAATAAGTCTGGGGTTGAAGTAGGTTCTATTACTACCAATAACGTTAAACTTTCCATAATCTATTGCATCGAGAGAAAAAGTATGCTATAATAAAAGTCAATTTTTTTATGTCTAGTAGTAGACGGGCGCATTGTTTGCGAACGAAGGAGTTCATTATGACTGTCAGGACTTCCCTAAGCAATGGTCAAGTACCTCTCTCCAGCGTTGGAGATGTACTTGAGCGCATTACGGTAAAGCGCGCCAGACGGTCATCAGGCAAGTCGCATCGCGCCAAAAAAGGAACGATATCGCCTAAAAAATCATCTAATGGCGTTTCTCGCGCTGCTTTACCCCATAGACCGGCGCTACAGAATAACGAGGTTTCAAATGATCCGATTACGCTGTACCTGAACGAGATCAGCCAAATATCCTTGTTGAGCAAGAAAAGAGAAGTGTTTCTGGCCAAACAGATCGAGGCTGGCGAATTAGCCGTCAAAAAGCTTCGTCAGGACGATCTTTCAGCAGCGGAGATTTTTAACTGTGAAGAAATTGTCGCGCAGGGGAACAAGGCCAGATCTGAGCTGATCGAAGCGAATTATCGTCTGGTAATCAGCATCACCAAGCGATATATGAGCCAGGGCGTTTCCTTTTTGGATTTGGTGCAAGAAGGGAATCTGGGGTTGATCAAGGCGGTAGATAAATTTGATTACCGTAGAGGCTACAAGTTTAGCACCTACGCCACTTGGTGGATTCGCCAGGCTGTTACTCGCGCTCTGGCCGACCAGGGCCGCACCATCCGCATTCCGGTTCACATGTGTGAACGCATTAGCAAACTCAACAAAACCACGCAGAAGCTAACTCTGGAACTGGGCCGAGACCCCACAACTGAAGAAGTTGCCGTTGCTATGGACACCGGCGTTGAAGGAATTACGCAACTTCAAAAAATCGCCCAACATCCACTTTCCCTGGAAATGCCGGTTGGCGAGGAGCAAGAAAGCAATCTGGGTGACTTTATAGAAGACGACGCCAACCTGTCGCTTCCCGACGCCGCTGCGCAAACGTTATTAAGAGAGCGAATGGACCGGGTGCTGACCTCGTTAACCGCCAGAGAAGGGCGGATTTTGCGCCTGCGCTTTGGTCTGTATGATGGCAGACACTACACGCTGGAAGAGGTTGGACAAAAATTTGGCGTCACCAGAGAGCGAGTACGCCAAATTGAAGCCACCGCCCTGCGCAAACTGCGGCATCCCCGTCGTAGTAGAGCTTTAAAAGATTTCCTGGTATAATTTTAACAGTATGATGTCATTGCGAGGGCGCAGCCCGAAGCAATCTCCCTTGTTGCAGGCGTAGAGATTGCTTCGGGTTGCGCCCTCGCAACGACATCCCCCCGTCTACCGTTCTACTGTCTACCTTTGGAGAAAACAATGATTCAAAATCAATCTGTACAAGATTTTTTAAACGCGCTGTCCGGCAAATCGCCAACGCCGGGTGGCGGCAGTGTAGCTGCGCTCAATGGGGCGCTGGGCGCTGCGTTGGTCAGGATGGTCTGCAACGTGACTATCGGCAAGAAGAAATACGCTGATGCAGAAGCGGAAGCGCGGGATATTTTGCAAAGAGCAACCGACCTGCAAGCGCAACTGACCTCTCTGATCAGCGATGATGCCGCCGCCTTTGATAAGGTGATGGCCGCCTTTGGCATGCCCCGTAACACTGAGGCCGAAAAACAAGCCCGCTCCAAAGCCATTCAAGCCGCCTTCAAAGAGGCTACACTGGTTCCGCTGGCAACGGTCAAAGCCTGCGCCGATGTAATGCGTCTGGGCAAGCGGATTACCGAAATTGGCAACGCCAACGCCGTCAGCGACGCCGGCAGCGGCGTATTGACCGCTCACGCCGGGCTGCGCAGCGCCACCCTGAACGTACTCATCAACCTGGGCAGCCTCAAGGACAAAGCCTTTGTCGCCGAAACAGAAGCGGAATTGAAGGCCATTCTAAGCAACACTACCGCATTGGCCGAAGAAACCTACGCGCTGGTGAAGGAAAGTCTTTAGCTATCAGCGGTCAGCTATCAGCTTTCAGCTGACCGCTAAAAAAGGAATTTTATGTCGCCTGAAAACCATCACTATCAGGATCAACTTCATCAACAAACCCAACTCATCCTCATTGCTGTTGCCGCCATTATCCTTTTTGGCGCGCTGGGTTTTGCTGTGTGGATGATTGCTTCATCCACCCGGACAGACACAGAAGTGCAAGAATCCATTGCCCCCACCGAAGTCTGGCCCACGCCCCGCCCCACTGTTACCCCCACCTCTACGCCTGCGCCCCCCGCAACCGCCGCGCCACTGCCTACCGTTACGCCCATTGTGGTCAGTTGGCAAGAGTTGGGCTATCTGACCAGCGTGGAATACAAACTCAAAACCGTTGTTGCGCTGGAGCGGAACAAGGAAACCGCCAATTTCTTTGACGCAGTAGTTGAATTTTTGGGCGGCGGCTCTGACCGCGTATTGTTGTCTGCCGTCGGTAATGCGCAGGCGGGCATTGATATGACCAAAATTGCTGACGCGGATGTGGAGATTGACGGCAAGCGCGTCAAGATTGCCCTTCCCCCCGCCGAAGTGACCAGCGTAGCGTTGCTCCCGGCGGAAACAGAGATCTTTGACAGTCAGCAGAAATGGGTTCTATCCGATTACGAGGGCATTGAAGTGGAAGCCATGGACATTGCCCGCAGCCAATTAACTGACTGGGCTAAAAGCCAAAGCAACATTCAGGATACCGCCGAAGTCGTTGCCAAAGCGCAGTTAGAGGACTTTTTGCGTCAACTTGGGTTTGAGGAAATAGAAATTACGGTGAAAAAATGAACAACAATGGCAATCGCAGCGCCACTACTTTGAAAAATATCTTGATTGGCGTGGCTATTTTCTTTGGCCTGCTTTCCGTTCTCTTGCTGGGTCTGGTAACGTGGTGGTTTTATAGCAGCTTTGTCAACCCGGAAGAACCGGAAAGAAGCGTGGCGACTATTATTGACAAAGGCGCTGTCGTTGAGGCGATTCATGCGGTCAACAAACAAATTTTCATCGAGCATGACACCATGGTTCCCATTGTTTACAGCGAAGCCCCCAAAGGCTGGATTGGCAAACTGGGCTTGAAGCAGGAAATGGTAGTCATCATTCGCGGCAAAGCGTCCGCCGGATTTGATTTGAGCCAACTTGATGATGACGATATCTGGGTGAGCAAAGACGGCAAACGCGCTCAAATCACCTTGCCGCCGCCGGTGATTTTTGAAGAGAACGCAGCCATTGACTTTGAAGACAGCCAAATCCTCACCCAAAGTGACCTTTGCCCCGATTTTCTCTGCCAAAACTCTCTGGAAGCCTACCAGGATCAGGTGCTTCCCAACGCCAAACAACTTATCATTGACGCCGCCCACGAAAACGGCATTCTCAATCAGGCCGCCCGCGATGGCAAAGTTTATTACCAGCAACTGCTCAAATCGCTGGGATTTGAAGAAGTGCGCGTAATTGTAGATGGCTACGAATAACCCCACTCATTACCGTTTGTTCATCGCCATAGACCTGCCGCCGGAAGCCAGACAATCGCTGGCGCGGGTGCAGGATAAGTTAAAATCTGTCAGAGCAATTCGCTGGGCAAAGCCGCAGCAGATTCACTTGACCCTGCAATTTTTGGGCGATACGCCCATCGCGCGCGTAGAAGCCATTAGCGATGCTTTGCAACTCGAAGTCTCCTCTCTTTCCTCACTTGGCCTGACGCTGAACGGCGTGGGCGTTTTCCCCAATCCAAAACGTCCCCGAATTATCTGGGCCGGTCTTGGCGGCGAAGGTGACGCCTTAAAAGCCTTGCATCGCGCGGTAATTTCCGCCACCCAAACAGTGGGCTTTCAGGCGGAAAAGCGCCCTTTCAAGCCGCACTTGACCATTGGGCGCGTACAAAAATGGGCAAAATCCAGCGATTACGCCGCCATTCGCCAGGTTATCCAGCGAAACCCCATCGCTGAAATTGCCACCTTCTCAGTTGACCACATCAGCTTGATCCGCAGTCAGCTAAAACCCACCGGTCCGATCTATACTCAATTAGCCAGAGTTGATTTGGAAAATTAGAGGTAATCGTTCACCCTCTGCTAGTACAGCTCGCCGTAAATCCTCCGGCAGTTACGCTCTGTTCCGTGAACCGGCGATGGTTCTACGTCCAGGACGCGGTTCACGGAACCGCTTACCAGGAATGAGAATTAATTAAGTGTCGCATTCGAGTAGAAAAAAATGGTAAATGGTAAATTATAAACGGTGAATGCTAAAGTTGCCGCCGGTGAAATACGGATACTTTACCATTTA
>DUEH01000074.1 GCA_011192195.1 Chloroflexota bacterium
TGCAACCCATCTTCACGCTTTGAATCTTTCCCCACAATTTTCTTGAATGGACGAATTCTCCTTTTTTCCTTACATTCCGCAGACAACTTGATACGCAATGTTCTCCGAAATGCTGGCGTTGCGCCGTCAATTACCAGTATATCGTCAGCAATATCCAGAGGCGATGCTCGTAATGTCAGTTGCGTGATAAAATGAGTTACTAGATCTTGTCCGCTCATCTGTTTGATGTCGCGATTAACGTTGGCTTTGTTTATGACAACGCCTCGAACTCGAAACGGAATATTTTGTATTGCCTTGAAAAATGCTGTTTTTTGCGCCGCTGTAGTCTTATGGTACTTGAATTCAAAGCTTGATGGAAGATGTCGAGATTGGCGTAGTTTTACCAATTCGGGCAGGGACTCTCGTTTTGCCAGTTGGACCAAAACCAGAGCAAAATGGGTTGATGCGCCGCCATCGATATCTAAACCTGGATCGCCGGATTCGTCAAGATAGTGATATTGCGTCATCCTGCTGCCTATTCTACCTCATATGCTACGTTACCACAATGGCATCAAAGGGACACTCGGTCACGCACACTTTGCAGCCGTGACAGCGATGCACGTCAATGAAGGGTGATTCGTCCCGGTCAATGCGAACAATGGCTTTGACCTTGCACACTTTTTGGGCCAGGCAACGCCGACACTCCCGGCATAGCTCATCATTCACATAGAGCTGCGTTTTGGTAGTAGGCGAATTCGTCATTTTAAGTGATGCGCGAAATGTGATGCGTGTCTATAGATATCCACGCATTACGGCTCAATCCGGGCTTCCTGTCCGCAGGGTTGATTGTAGATGCACTACGTGTTCCGGGTCCAGCGGCAGCAGAGAGAGCTTGCGAATGGTCTCGTCGGGGTGATAGTGCAGGTGATGGATTTTTACCTGTCCATCCTGCCAGGCCGCAAAAGTGGGGTCGGACACGCCGTAGCGCGGGAGTCCCAGACTGCCGGGGCAAACGATGAGTTTGTCGTCAATCTGGCGCAGCGAGGCGATATGCGGCCCACCCAGCAGAATGATGTCCGCTTCAATATGGCCGAACATTTCACGAATCCGGGACTGGGGCATTGTAACCATCATTTGGGTTTCAACGTCCCGGTCATCGGGGGGAAAGCGGGTTAGATAGAAGCGCACGCCATTGAGTTCGACGGTTTTTTCGGTGGGCAGCGCAGCCAGATAGTCGCGGTCCTCGGCGGGCAGCATTGAGCGGGTATGCGCCCAGGTTCCTTCCAGCAGGGCATTATCGCTGCGAATGCGGCTGTTGCCAACGGCCAGATCGTGTTGTCCCCGGATGATGTGGTTGGCGTTGTCTCGCACTGAATCAAGACATAGTTTGGGGTCCGGGCCATAGCCCACAATATCGCCCAGACACAAGATGGCGTCGGGACGCGGTTCGGCTTGTTGAAGGGAGAGCAAGGCTTCCCAATTGGCGTGTAAATCGCTGAAGATGATGATTCGGGTCATAGGTTTCAAGTTTCAAGTTTCAGGTTTCGGGTTTCGGGTCAATTTGAACCCGAAACCCGAAACGCTTTTTATGTTGTTGGCGCAGCGCCGCTTATTTGCGACAGGTCTGTGAAAGTAGGCTTGGGAATGCCTGATTCGTCTATCAAACGCGGCACAATGGCTTCCCAGTGGACGGCCATAATGTGCATCCCGTTGAGGCCGGGCGTATTTTTCAGTTTCTCGATCATTTCCAGAGCGATGGCTACGCCTTCTTCTTGCTGACCTTCTTTGTCGCCGGCGGCGTCCATACGCTTGACGATCTCGGGTGGAATGTAGACGCCCGGCACGTCGTCGGCCATGAAGTGGGCTGCGCGGGCGCTTTTGAGGGGGATCAGACCGGCCAGGACGTACACTTTGTCCAGCAGGTTCCGCTTGTCAAGGGCTTCCAGCCATTCCAGAAAGTGGTTGTATTCAAAGATGGGTTGCGTTTGGATGAACTGGGCGCCGGCGTTGATCTTTTTGTGAGCGCGGAGGGCTTCATACTTGGGCGGCGCGCCGAAGGGAGAGGCTGCCGCCCCCAGAAAGAGTTCGGGGCGTCGTTTGATCTTTCGGCCATCCAGATACACCCCTTCATCGCGCATACGGCGTAACATCCAGATGATTTGCACAGCGTCCATATCGAACTGGTCTGGCTTGGAGACAGGCCCGGGGCCAAAGCGATGGTGGTCGCCGCTGAGGCAGAGAATATTGCGAATGCCCAATCCGGCCGCGCCCATCACATCAGATTCAATGACTACCCGGCTGCGGTCGCGGGCTTGAAGCTGCATAACCGGCTCAAGACCGTCTTCCAGACAAATTCTGCTGGAAGCCACACTGCTCATCCGCGCCGAGGCTGATGCGTTGTCGGTGAAGTTGGCGGCAGCGACGTAATCTTTGAGCCAGCCAGCCTTTTTGTGAATGATATTGCCGGATGCGCCCAGCGGCGGGGCAATTTCGCCGGTGGTGACGAAGTTGCCGGTGCGTAAGTTCGCTTCCAGAAGAGAAATTGGATCTTCGTAGGCCGGGGGATGATATTCGGAGTCCCCTTGCCACCACTTGGGTTGGCGAATTTCGTGAAAGAGACCTTCCCAATCTTCATTGAATTTTGCGCGGTTGGCGAAGAAGTCCAGAGGCTTGGGTTTGTATTCACGTTTCTGCCAAGTCTTAATTGTATCCAGCCAGGTTTCGTGACCGGCCAGAGCGCCGTCAATGGGGGCGTTGATCTCCAACAGTTTGTGTTCGCGGCCCATTTTTTCAGATCGCTCATAGATGACGTACCAGGTGCAGGGGCGCGAGGGGTCTACCTCACAGGCTTCCGGCGTAGCGCCGCCGCACAAGCCGTTGCGCAAGCCCTTGGGGCATGTCATTGGGCAAACAAAGGCCGTTTCCTGCAAAATGCAATTGCCGCACATCCGGCAATCGAAGAATAAGCCTTTGATACCCTTTTCAAATGTGGTGAAGGCTTGCAAGGGGAGGCTTGTTTGGTCTTTGCGAGCGGGAGAGAAGGGCGCTTGATAGCGCCGGGTGGGAACCAGGATTTTACGAAGGGCGTAGACAACGACGACGGCAAACCCTGCCAAAGCGCCTACTATTTTTAGAATTTGAGCCATAGTGTGTTTGATCCTCCTCATTGAGAATGTTGATGAATGTGCGAATAACGAATGTGCGAATGGTGAATCGGCGGATGATTCGCCATTCGCCATTCGCACATTCGCTTTTTACACCCGCAAGTATGAGTCAGTGTAGATGATGTCATTGTACAGGATTTGCGCGGTTTTGAAAATATCAACCTGTTCAGGGTCGCTCATATCCACGTCGTCGGCGGCCAGTTGGTCCATTGCTTCTGTTTTGTCGTACAGGGCCAGCACCAGTTTGCCCAGGCTGGTACTGTCGTCTCGCTTGTTGACAATGTTGATGAATTTTTTCAGATCGCCGTCCAGTGGGTCAGCAATGGCGTAATCTACGCCGGCGGCCATTAGCATAACGCAGTACACGCGGTTGATCAGAGGGCGCATTGCGTGCGGCACTGAGCTTGACACGTTGCTCAGGCCCACGTTGGTCATTGGGGGCGGGTCGCCGGCTACTTTGAGAATACGGACGGCCTCTACACATTCGGGGCAGTATTCCTGGCAGCCGCTCACCGTTAGCACCAGCGGGTCAATGAGCAGGTCTTCCATTGGCAAGCCTATTTCCATTGCCATAGGAATCAGCTTTTCCAGAGCGATGTTGACTCGTTCCTCTGAACCTACCGGAATACCACCCTTGCCCATTGTCAGGGCAATTAGCTTGGCGTTGTATTTCTTGGCTATGGGCGGAACTATGGCCAGTCGCGCCTCTTCCGCCGAAACGGAGTTGATGATGCACTGATTTTTTGCCACTTTCAGACCCGCTTCGATGGCGGACAGATTGGTGGTGTCCAGGGAAAGGGTTACGTCTACCACTTCCTGCACCCCTTTCACCAGCCAGGGCATAATTTCGTGTCCCATTTTCTTCTGCGGGCCGATGTTCAGATCGAGCATATCGGCGCCCGCTTCGACCTGCTTTACTGCCAGGTTTTGAAAGAATTTGATGTCGCGTTCTTTGACCGCTAATTTGACCTTCGGTGAAATAATGTGGATGTTTTCGCCAATGATTTTCATTTGAAATCCTCCTGATGATTTTAGATTATGAATTTACGATTTTGGATTGGGTTTTGATAAATTTATTAGTCAAGTGCGCCAAGCCCGTCGGGTCGCGGACCCGGCGAGAGCAAATCTCCTTGTCTGGTGAAGAAACCGCTTCGCGTCCCCTGCTCCTTGTCACCTTGTCAACGTTTTCATCATCTCCGCCACCGTCTGATACACCGGCGAATCATCTCCCAACTCCACCAGAGGGCGGCCGCTGAAATCAAATTCTACCAGCGTGTCATCCTGGGGAATGGTTCCCAGCAGGGGAACGCCGGTGGAATCAATGAAAGTTTTGAGGGGGGGCGGCAGGACGCCGTTGACCACGCGGTTGACAATGAGATGGGTTTTCCCCACTTTAATATCCAGTTCATCTACCATATCGGCGGCTCGCTTGGCGGCGATAGCTCCGCGTTTGCTCAAATCGGTAACGGTGATGAGATGATCCACGTTGTGAGTGGTGCGGCGGCTCAGGTGTTCCAGACCGGCTTCGTTGTCCATAACCACAAAGGGGTATTGGTCGCTAATACGATCCAGGATCAGGCGCATAGCGTTGTTGGCCGGACAATAGCAGCCGGGGCCTTCAGGCCGGCCCATAGCCAGCAAGTCTACGTCATCTCCTTCAACGATGATGGAGCGAATATGATAGTCAAAATAATCGTGCTTGGTCAGACCGCTTATCAAGCCGCCCTGCATCACGCCGGCGTTGCTGTCGGTTTGAACCTGGGTCAGCATATCCTCCCGAATGTAGCCCACGGTTTCTTCGTCGTTCAGGGGGAGGCCCAGTACCATATTCAAATTGCTGCTGGGGTCGGCGTCGATGGCTAAAACCGGCCCGTAGCCATTTTGGGTCAAGTAGCGAATGATCATTCCGCAGACGGTGGTTTTACCGGTTCCGCCTTTTCCTGCAACGGCGATGGTGGTGGTCATAGATGGTTAGTCCTCCGAATGTTGATTTTGCGTGTCATTGCGAGGGCGCAAGCCCGAAGCAATCTCCGGCTTGCAGGCGTGGGGATTGCTTCGGGCTTGCGCCCTCGCAATGACATTACCCCAACACCTTCGCCACCGACGGAAATTTCTCGATGTCCGTGTGCGGCAAGAAAAGCGCCGAAGTGAACGCGTCGTAAAAGGTGTTGTCGGCTGAAAGTTCTAAATAAGTCATTTTCGATGCGGCTTCGGCGACCTGACGATGGTAGGTGTCGTTGAGCAGCGCCAGCAAGGCGCCCCGCAGAGACGTGTTCCCCAGAAAATCAAAGCGTTCCCAGGGTAAGTCCGGCAGCAGGCCGATTTGCACCGCTTTTTCCACATTGATGTACTGTCCAAAAGAGCCGCCGATGAGGAATCGCTCTACCATTTCCAGTTCGATGCCGATGCTTTCGGCCAGCACAGCGAATCCGGCGTAAATAGCGCCTTTCGCTCGCATCAGGTTGTCAATATCCACTTTGGTGATGCAGATGTCCCGACCCTCTTCGGTATCAGCGCCCCAGGCGACAACGTATTCCGGGCCGTGTTCTCCCTCTCGAATGCGCGGCGACTCCAGGGTGAAGTTCAGGTGGCCTCCCTTGTCAATCACGCCGGTGATGAACATTTCGGCCAGCAAGGAGATGAGGCCGGAACCGCAAATGCCGCGCGGCGGCGTGGCTTCGTCTCGCGCTTCTAGTCGGGGGTTGGGAATGACCCGGTAGGTAGGCTCAAACGTGTCGTTGTTGACCCAAACTTCTTCGATGGCGCCGATGGTGGCTCGCATACCGTCTTGCACGCCGGCGCCTTCAAAGGCCGGCCCGGCAGAGCAGGCGCAGCTTATTAGCCAGTCACAATCGCCCAGTACCATTTCGCCGTTGGTGCCCACATCCAGAAACAGGGTCAGGGCCTGGCTGCCGCACATCTGCGAACCAATGACTCCCGCCGAAATATCCGCTCCCACATAACTGGCGACGCCAGGCAAGCACTCTATGTTGGCCTGAGCGCAGATGTTGATGCCCAGTTCACCGGCCCGAACTGGGGGCGGCTGGTTGATAGTGGTCACAAAGGGATCCAGCCGGATAGAACTGGGAGGCAGACCCAGAAGCAGGTGGATCATCGTGCTGTTCCCGGTGACGGTCATACGGTATATTTCTTGCGGTTTTATTTTTGCCCGACGCGCCGCCCGCTCGGCCAGTTTGTTGATGGTGTCCACTACCAGCGTTTGCAGGTCTTGCAGGCCGTTTTCTTTGCCGGCGAAGATAATGCGCGAGATAACGTCCTCGCCGCGCCGGATCTGGCCGTTGTACTCAGCGGCTTTGGTTGCAATTTCGCCGGTGAGCAGGTTGACCAGGTACAAACTAACGGTGGTGGTGCCAATGTCCACCGCTGCCGCCCACAAATTCCTGGTTTGTCCCTCTATTAGCGGCCCGGAAAGGGGAGAACTGCCGGGTTGTAGAGCGATTAACCGGGGCGGGCCTTTAGGTCGGTCCCAGGTTTTCATTTCGACAATCGCTGTGACTTGCCAGTGATTGTCGCGTAGTGATTGTCCTAATTTCTGCAATACAGGTAAATCAGCTACCAGATTAGACACGTTGTGGTTTGCGGCCAGACTTCGTTTCAGACGGGACCAATCGTCGGTTTGATCGCCCAAAGAGGGCGCTTCGATAGTCAGGGGAAAGAGCCGCAGGGATTGATGATCCAGATAGCTGTAGACGAAGGGGAGCGACACTTTGCCCGCTGTCTTGTCGGTAGTCAGCCGCCGTTCGATCTTCTCTTGCGGGGGGATGGTGATGCGGGCATCCCCTTCGACCACGGTTTGGCAGGCCAAAGCGTATCCTGCGCTCAGGTCCTTCTGGCTCAGGCGTACCGTCGAACGCCGTCTGATGCCCGCGCTATCTTTTGCAATGACAGCGCAGCGCCCACAGCGGCCCTGCCCGCCGCAGGGAATATTGAAATCAAGACCGGCTTCGCGGATCACATCGGTCAGCAGCGCGCCGGTAGCGGCTTGCGCGGTCTTGCCGGATGGTTCCAGGTGTACGGTGTGTGTGGCGATGATGACCCCCTTGTTTGAGCCGGTGAGCAGGTGGGAAAGTGGGCAGGTGAGCAGAAACAAAAAACTCCCCCGCTTACCGGCCCACCTGCTCACCGCCTATCAACTATCCCCACTGCGTCTTCAGATAATTGGGCAGGTCTACCGCTTCACGCGGACCGACTTTGATCTCCCAATCGGGCAGTTCTTCTTCCAGTTCGCCCATCAGCACGGCCACGTGGCCGGGAAGGATGAGACGTCTGTGGCTCAATTTATCGGCGATGCCAAAGGTGTTGACCCCTTTGGCGATACGCTCGGCGTCTAATTTGCCGGCGGCCCAGGCGGTGAGAACGCTCATCCCTTCGGCGTCGGCCACCAGCAGCCAGCCGGGCAGACCGCTGCTCTCCAGTTCGTTGGCTACGGAGAAGTAGGTGATGGAGAAGTTGGTGGTGATCATCATCGGGGCGTCGGGTTGAGGCTTGTTGATCTCGTAGATGCCGGGCTGAACCTGAATTGGCTTTTGCGGGTCGGTGAAGATATTGGCTCGCAGCACCAGCAAGGGATAGGCTGTGCCGGGGCTGAAGCTGTCTAGCACCACAAAACCGCCGTACTTGGCAATGTGCTGACCGGCCAGCATCGGATCGTCGCCGGCAAAGGCGATGATGGGATAGCCTACTTTGCGTTCGTTCTTTTTTAGCGCCAGTCGCCGCAGTTGGGTGAAGACGGCCAGGCTGCTGCTGTAGTCGCGGACGCCAGGGTCCAGCACAATGTCTTCCACGCCCGCGCCCTTGACCTTTTCGGCCAACTCAACCAGGGCGTTCAGATCCCCGTCGGCGGCGCGAACGGTCAGCGGCGCTTTGTATTGCTTCGCCAGTTTAGCCATCGCTTCCCAATTGTCCGGTGTGGCGGCTGAAAGAAGCGGTGTTGTCCCCGCGGCTGCTTTCAGTCCCGCTTCGGCTTTGACCGGGTCATCTGTGAGCAGGATGATGGGGAAGGAAGACGCCTCTTTGACCGCTTTCACGGTTGCCGCAAAGTCGCCGCCTGCATCTTCTATGGCGATGCCGTCCAGCGTGAGGTCCATTCCCACGTAATCTACCGTATACGCGCCAACGGCTGCGGCTACGTCGGCGGCGTCGGCTTGATTGTCTTTTACTTTGACAAAAAGGCTGGCTTGGTGATAGAAGGTTTTTTCGTGCCGGAAGATGACGGTTTCGTTGCCCGCTGTCGCCTTGTGTCCATCGGCAGAGAGGGTGATGAGCCGGATGGGGGGCGCAGCCGATGCTTCCAACCTGGATTTGGATTCCTCTTCCACATGAGGACATTGTGAAAGTTTGGCCTGTTTTTGGCCCAACTTCATAGCAAAGGCCAGACAGGTGGGAAAGCCACATTCTTTACAGTTGGCGTGTTTCTTGACTTCCGGGTTCTTACTGCTGCCGGGAAGAAGTTTATAGATTTGAAGGCCGGATAGAGCCATAATTTACCTCCGTGATTGGTCATTAGTCATTAGTCATTGGTCATTAGTCATTGGTCGTTTGTCGCCATTCGCCATTCATCCTTCGTCATTTGCAAAGGACAAAGGACAAAGGACTAATGACTCATCAGCGCGTTGATCATCCCTTTCACCCGCTTGAGCGACTCAGGATGGCGGAGAACCACAATATCGGCGCCTGATTCAAGCAGGGTGCTGGTGGTGAGAACTTCCCAGTTGATAGCGCGCTCGGTCCAGTCGCCCCAGGATTCGGGGACGCCTTCATCCGTGCGGGCTTCTTTGGCTCGCCAGGTTTCTTCACCGGGCGTAACCAGCATGGGCAGTTGGGTCATACCGTCGCCTTGCAGGGCCGCCAGTCGCAGACGCTCCATCACGCTATAGCCGTATTCCATTCCATAGCCCAGCGCGCCGGTGGTGGGGTCCATCACAATGCGGTCCAGCGGCAAGCCCATATCGCTGATGAGGATGTTGAGCTGCTTGCCCAGATTTACATCCATTGCGGTGCGAGCGTCAACCAGATGCCCGTGAGCCAGCGCCGCCGCCACGATGGTGCGATAGTTTTTCTCTTCGCACACGCCCAGAACCAGCCTCTCGCCTTCGCCCTCTTCAGCCACGGACACCAGAATGTCGTTGTCCTGTTCAACTTGGCCCGGACCAAAGACAATCAAGGGCAGGCCGGTAGCATCAAGTACCTGACGCACTATTTTGCGAGCGTAATCGCCACTCAAGTCGTCGTTCAGGGCGAACTTGAGATAGATGAGGTCGGCCCCTTTTTCTTCGGCGGCTTTGGCCCAGGACGCCGGGTCTTTGGCGGCGTCGCCCCATACTTCCAGCAGTATCGGCGACCAATCTTCGGGGTAGCGATCCTGTATTTCGATGGCGACGACGGGCGCGTGAGGGGTTTCGCCGTCAAAGTGGAGGAAGGGGAGCGTTGTTGCTCCCCCTACCGTAACGGTTTTGGCGCGCGTTCCGCCATCGGCGGCCGTTGCGCCCAGAGTGACTTCACGGACTTTGCCGCTCCATTTCTGAGTTGGAATTTGAATTGCCGGCATTTATGACAACCTCCTTGTTAGTCAATTAGTAATTAGCAATTATCAATTAGCAATTGTTCGTTGTCATTGTTAATTGATAATTACTCATTGTTAATTAGTTTTTTGTCTTCACATCCTCCTGCAACTTCGCGGATGATGTCGTTCAATGAGAGAACGCCTACCGGCCGGTAGGGCGTTCCGCTGCTTTGGTGGTGCATAATATAAACATCGCGCAGACCCTGATCTAGCATGATTTGGGTTGCGGCCAGAGCCGGGATGTCGGGGGGGATTTTTGGGACATCCGATGACATTTTGTCCGAAACGCTCAGATTTTGCAAATCGCAGGTACCCGCCTCGGCGTAGGCTTTCACGATGTCTCTTTTGCTCAGCACCCCGGCGGCTTGATTGCTGTCGCCTAATACAATCAGGGCTTCCGCGCCCTCGCGCAACATAATGTTGGCCGCTTCTATCAGGGAGGTATGAGGCGGGCAACTGATGACGCCCCGGTGCATTACATCGCGGACCAGTTTAATAGACATTTGATTTCCCCATTATACTAACTTGCCATACGAAAAGATCAAGCGGATGTTGGCCTCGCTTAACAACTGGCG
>DUEH01000075.1 GCA_011192195.1 Chloroflexota bacterium
CAAAGCTGATGTCATGCATACCGGGCAGGCTTTTTATGTCAACAATATACTTTTCCTGCCAAAAACCGTCGCGCATACGCACAAAGGTATCTGTGCCGCCCAGTATGGGGCGCGCATCGCCGTTGTGCTGCGCCAGAAATTGGCTGGCCTCTTTCAGCGAGGCGGGTTGAATATAATCAAATTCCGGTAATCCCGGAGTTGGCATTAGGGCCATAGGTGATCTCCTGATTTACGATTTACGATTTTGGATTTACGATTAGCCTGGTCTACAGGAAGCTGCTTTCTTACCCGCAGTCCAATCGTAAATCCAAAATCCAAAATTAGAATTGTCTACCACGTCCACCCAGATTCTCCACGTGCGCAGGGTCGTAGCAGTCGCCGAAGCGGGTTTTGGGCATAGCGGCTTTTTTAGCCATCAGGTCTTCGTATTCGTCGTCGTCAACCATCGCCACAATGCGGGCGATGCTGGATTCGCCGTCAACAAAGCGCCAGGGAAAGCAGCCGACTTGCACGCGGCGGTTGGTCAGCAGGTCAATGTCGCCGCCAACGCATTCGGCGTGGATGAGCCCTTCTTTGAACATCCAGAAGTGCATCATCTGGTAGGTTTCGGTGGTGAAGGTTTCGGCCAGGGTTTGGCCGTATTTCTCCTGGAAATGGGCGTCGCATTGTTCGGCTTGCAAGGGCATCCAGTCGCGGATTTTGGTGTTCATCGGGTGGTCGGCGCTGCCGCAGTCCACGCCAATCCATTTCAACTTTTTCTCCAAGGCCCATTTGGCAAAGCGGGGATCGGGGCCGGGGTGCATAACCATGTAGCGCACTTCGTTGCCGTAGGGTTGGTCCCAGCCAAAGTGATGGTAGCCGGTGTGGATGATAAGGATGTCGTTTTCCTTCACCTCCACGCGCTCTTCGACCATCTCCGGGGTGTAGATGTCGTAGTCGCCGCAGACATCGCTGAGGTCAACAATGGCCGCTTCGCCCGCCAGAAAGTCGAAATCCAGGCTGGCGATGTCTTTACCCGGCGTGTAAAAGTGAATTTCGCCGTCCAGGTGGGTTCCCACGTGATTGCTGTGGGTAACGATTTGCCCGTTGGCCCCGTTGGGCGCCAGGCGTTTGAAGTACTTCACTTGCAGAGGCTCGTAGGTGGGCCAGGGAGGGGTTCCCACGCCCAAAGGCATAGTAAGGTCAATAAATTTCATAGTTGCTTCTCCTTTGATGAGTTTAAAAAATTAGAAATTAGTTTCAGGTAATCGAAGCAGAACGCCTGTCAGCGACTCAGATATCCTGCCGAAACGAAAATCATGGCAGTCAGCTTGCAACAGGCGGTTGGTGGATGCTTTCCATCAAAAGAACGTTTACCAGCGTTTCAATCGCTACCCTTTGGGTACGCGCTCGTTTAATGAGTTCATCCGCCACTTCAGGGAGAATCGCCACTCGAATGGCTCGTTTGGTGGGGGTTTCAAAGCGAAACCATTCGCCATCATCTTCCATATAATCGGCGGTGTCAAGGTTATCCCAAAATGTTGTTTCTTCTTCGTAAGTTTTGAATTCCAGCTTCGTTAATTTTGCCATATAGTTTACAAAACCGGCGGCGTGATAACCGCCAACACCCGCAGCGTTTGGTCGCCAACTGCGCAGAGGCTGCGTAGCATAGGGCCTTCAAAGTAAATAGTGTCGCCAGGTCCAAGGTGGTAGACCTCGCCGTTCAGTTTCACTTCCAGCTGGCCTTGCAGCACGTAGATGAACTCTTCGGTGTAGTGATCGGGAAGTTGCGCGTAGTTGCCGCCGCCCGGTTTCTGTTCGAACATAATGGCTTCCATCTGCCGGTTCAGGTCCGGGGTCAGCAATTCAAAGAGCAGGTTAGAATTGGGGCGTTTCATCGTCAAGCGTTGGTCGCGGCGCACTACAGGGCTTTTCCCATTCGATTCGCTTAAAAAGTAAAAAATGGGCACATCCAGAGCGCGGCCAATCTTGCGCAGCGATTCAATAGAGGGGCTGCTTTCGCCGCGCTCTACCTTGCTCAAAAAACTGGCGGTTAAACCGGTTTGTTCGGCCAACCCTTGCAGGCTCAGTTTCGCTTCTTTGCGTTTAGCCTTAATGCGTTTTCCAATTTCCATTTTCTTATTCTTTGTAAGTGTGTTTGACTTGCTGCGATTATATCACAAGCCAAATTGAAATGCAATAATATTTGATATTTCCGGTAATATTCAACCTGCACTACAAAGCATTGTGACTTTGACTTGAATTTTTGGGGATTTTAGAGTAATTTTTGACAAGAGGGACAAAAACACTATCATTAAAGGATGAAGGCAGAAGGATGAAAAAATTCTGCCTTCATCCTTCATCCTTTAATTTGTCAGGAGGTTACTATGGCAGTAACTAAAGTAGAAATCCGAACTGGCGCGTACTATGATTCAGTCGTGCTGATGCAATTGCAGCGAAACCTGTCTGATTTACCCGGCATCATTGACGCGGGCGTAGTGATGGGCACCGAGGCCAACAAAGAAGTGCTGGAAGTGAGCGATTTGCTCACTCCCGACGTAGAAAAAGCCTTGAATGATGACTTGGTCATTGTTATCAAAGCCGAAGACGAAGACGCGGCAAACGCCGCCTTGGGGCAGGTGGACGAGTTGCTGGCAACTCGTCGCAGCGGCGGCGTAGAGACCGAATATCTGCCCAAAAGTCTGGAATCGGCGGCGGATATGCTGCCCGACGCCAATTGGGTCTTGATCTCCGTGCCGGGACGCTACGCGGCGGGCGTGGCGCGTCAGGCGCTGGATTTGAACAAGCACGTTTTTCTCTACAGCGATAACGTTTCGGTAGAAGATGAAATTGAATTGAAGCAAAAGGCGAGCGACAAGGGCCTGCTGGTGATGGGCCCGGATTGCGGCACAGCCATTGTCAACGGCGTTGGCCTGGGTTTTGCCAATCGCGTGCGCCGCGGGCCAATTGGCGTGGTGGCAGCCTCCGGCACGGGCTTGCAGCAGGTCACGGTTCGCATTCACCAGAAGGGCGGCGGCATCACCCACGCTCTGGGAACCGGCGGGCGCGATTTGTCTGAGCAGGTGAACGCTATCACCGCTCGTCAGGGACTTGATCTTCTCAGCCGCGACCCGGATACGAAGGTTATCGTCCTGGTTTCCAAGCCGCCTTCGCCCAAAGTAGCCGAAGCATTACTGCAAACGGCGCGCTCGGCGGGCAAGCCGGTGGTGGTGGATTTCATCGGCTACCGGCCATCGGCCTGGCGGGTGGACAATCTTCATTTTGCCACCACCTTTGATGAAACGGCGGAACTGGCGATCCAGCTGGCTGAAGATAGTCCGTCTGGAATGAAAAACTATAGTTTTTCACTCCGTGATAGTGGCGACCTGGACGCCTTTGCCGCCGGTCAGCGCTATCTGCGCGGCCTTTTCTCTGGCGGCACGCTGGCTTACGAAGCCTTGCTGGTGCTGCAAAATTACCTCCCCGCCGTTTATTCCAACGCCCCGCTGGATAAAAAATACCGTCTGGAAGATTCTCTGGTCAGCCAGGAGAACAGCATCGTTGACCTGGGCGAAGACGAGTTCACCGTAGGTCGTCTGCATCCGATGATGGACAACGACCTGCGCATCCGTCGCCTGCTGGCCGAAGCCGAAGACCCGGAAGTGGCCGTCATCCTGCTCGATGTGGTGCTTGGCGACGGCGCGCACCCCGACCCGTCCGGCGAACTGGCGCCCGCCATCGCCCAGGCGCGGACTATCGCCCAGGAAGCCGGGCGATATTTGGAAGTCGTCGCCATTGTCGTTGGCACGGACGAAGACCCGCAGGATTTTGACCGGCAGGTGGAACTGTTGCAAGAAGCCGGAGCGCGGGTAGAAAGCAGCAATGACGGCGCGGTTCGCTATGTGGGGCGACTCATCCAGGCGCTCAATCAAGCGACCGCCGACCGCCGACCGCCGACCGCCGGAACGCCGGTTGACTTATCGGTTTTGCAGCAGCCCCTGGCCGCCATCAACGCCGGTCTCAACTCCTTCACCGAAAGTGTTATTGACCAGGAAGCATCCGCCATTCAGGTTGATTGGAAACCGCCCGCCGGCGGGAATGAGAAATTGATGGATATTTTGGCGCGGCTACGAGGGTAGTGAGGATGATAGAACACAGATAACACAGATCGAACGGATTTTCGCGGATTTTTAAAATATCTAATCTGTGTCCATCTGTGTGATTCGCCGTAGGTATCTGTGTTCTATAGTGACCGTGAGGTAAAAAATATGCTACACGCTGACATTACCGAAAAAATCATCAAGGCGTTTTATACCCAGGGCTGTTCAGTTCTCCGTACAGAGTAGGTGCAATGCACTTTCGCACCGCCTTACAAGGCAAAATTAACTTATTTTACGCAGTAAATTGCAAGAGAAGACAATGCGTTAAGTGCATCGCACCTGATGTTTGCGCCTCTGCTTTTTAGAACTGAACAGCCCTGGTAGACCGGACGATAACGGCTTGGGGCGAGGTTCCCGGCCCGTATTTGGGATCAGCTCTTACGAAGCCATCGCGTTCTGCAATTGGCTCAGTGAAAAAGAGGGTCTGATTCCGTGTTACACCGGAAGAAAGAAAGCGACCAGATGTGATTTTTCTGCCAACGGGTATCGGCTCCCAACCGAGGCAGAGTGGGAGTATGCGGCGCGGGGCGGGCCCTTGAGCCGGGGCTGCCAATACGCCGGCAGCGACGACCCGGACGAGGTTGCCTGGTACGATGAAAATTCCGGCGGCGAACTCCACCCTGTAGGGCAAAAGAAGCCCAACGAGCTTGGGCTGTATGATATGAGCGGCAACATGTGGGACTGGTGCTGGGACTGGTACGATTCCGATTATTATAACTCATCGCCAGAGGCCGATCCAGGGGGCCTGACAAGCCTCAGGAGCAGGTTCACGTCTCGGATTCGGACCGCTCACGGCGCAGCGGCAGTTGGCACGAAAACTCGGACGCGCTACGTTTAGCCTATCGCAGCTCTGACGGAGCGAATTATCGCGGCGGTGGGTTTCGCTTGGTGAGAACAGCGTAACTTTCAAATAAAAGGAGTAGAAAATGAGGAAACTATTTATCTATTTGGCGCTATCTTTGACGCTTATTCTGTTTGCCGCCTGCCAAGCGGCTGCGCCAGTGAGCCAACCGGCTGCTACAGCCAACGAAATTCAACCCACTAAAGTTCAACCTACTGAAGTTCAACCCACTAAAGCGCAACCCACTGAAGCTCAACCTGTTGAAGCTCAGTCCAACGAAGTTCAGCCCGCCGAAGCCCAATCCAATGAAGTCCAACCCGTTGAAACTCAACCCGCTGAAGCCCAGCCGAGCGATACAGACCGGGACGATCGCGAAATCTTTCGCAGCGGGCTGATCAACGCCGAGCAAGAAACCCTCGACGGTTTACCGGGCGCCAGCGTGTACCACATCGCCTTTCAAATTGCCGATGATCTCGCCACGCTGACGGGTCATCAGGAAGTTCATTACACCAACCGGGAAGATGAAGCGCTAAACGAAATCTACTTCCGTACCTTCCCCAACGTCACCGGCGGCGCGCTGCGGGTTTCGGAGGTAAAGGTTGACGGTGAAACGGTGGAACCGGCCTACGAATTTGAAGACAGCGCCATTCGCGTACCCTTGCCAACTCCCTTGCAGCCCGGCGACCAGACCGACATTCAAATGGATTTTGAGGTGGAAGTGGCTTTGGATATGGCGGGTAACTACGGACTCTTTGGCTACTTTGACGATGTGCTGGTATTGGATGAATTCTACCCGGTCATCCCGGCCTTCGATGACGAAGGTTGGAATGTGGAAACGCCGCCGCCCAACGCGGACACCAGCCACTTCGACGCCAGTTTCTACCTGGCGCGCGTCACCGCCCCCGCCAGCCTGAAAATAGCCGCTTCCGGGCTTGAAGTCGAGCGCCAGACTGAAGACGGCAAGCAAATCGTCGCCTTTGCCGCCGGCCCTGTGCGCGATTTCTACCTGGCTGCCAGCGACAAATACACGGTGATCAGCGACACAGTAGGCGAAACAACAATCAACGTTTACACCTTTGCCGATCAAACAACGGGCGCGGAAACAGCCCTGGAAATCTCGGTGAATTCATTAAAAAGCTTCAACCGGCGATTTGGCGCCTATCCCTACACCGAATACGATGTTCTGAGTACGCCGATGCAGGCTTTGGGCATAGAGTACCCCGGCATTGTAGGGGTCGCCCTGCCCCTGTTCGATCCCAAGGAAACCGTCGCCGGGCTTCCTTTCCCCGTCATGCTAGAGGGGGCGGTAGCGCACGAAGCGGGACACCAATGGTTTTACAACGTTGTAGGAAACGATCAGGTTGATGAACCCTGGGTTGATGAGGCAGTTGTCCAGTACATCACCGGACTTTATTACGCAGACACCTACGGCGAGCAGGTTGCGCAACAGTATCGCGCTTCGTGGGATTCTCGTTGGGAGCGCGTCAATCGAGCCGATATCCCCATCGGCCTGCCTGCGGGCGATTACGAAGGGCGGGAATACAGCGCAATCGTCTATGGTCGCGGGCCTCTCTTCATCGCCGCGCTGGCAGAGAAGATGGGGCAAGACATCTTTGATGACTTCTTGCGCAATTACTACCAATCCCACAAATGGGGCATCGGAACAGGAGAGGCCTTCAAGCAGTTGGCCGAGAAGCATTGCCAATGCGATTTGACCCCCTTGTTCAAGGAGTGGGTTTATGAAAAGTAAAAGTGTTGCGGCTATTCAAATTCCTGAAGGAAAAACAGGTAAAAAGGGGGTATCCTTTATCTCAACACGCGCTCATCCCCCACCCGCTTGGTGATGCCTTGAGCATCGGTATATTCCAGCAGCGCCAGCGCGTACTTGCGGCTGGTCTTGAAAACGTCTCTCACCTGAGCAAGGGTGACGCCGCCGTTTTGGGCAATGTAAGCGTTGAGCCACGCCACAAATTGCGCAAAGGTTTCCGACAAAAAGAGTACGTCCGGCGACAGGCGAAGCAGGGATCCGCCTTCAATCATTGCGTACAGCGCTTCTTCATTATTGCCCAAAGCGGCCAAACTCTCTTTGTAAGAAGGCGTGCCGTAGGGATTTTTGATAAATCGCTGCAAAAGGGCGTCCATTGCCTGCTGTTGGGCGGGGGTGAAAGTGGGGGTGTGTTCAGATAGCCATACGGTAATTTCGGTGGCCTGGATCAGCCCGATGTTCACAGCCTGCTGGATCGTCTTGTTGAACAATCCCGTTTCCAGTTTAAGGCGACTCATCAATTCCCCGCGCGGCATCCCCATTCGCATTGGATTGGCCTGATGGTAAGCGCTGAGAACAGCGCGATAACGCTCAACCAGGTTTCGCCAGCCTACTTTGGAGGCAATTAAGGCTTTAGACACCTTCAAATTTGTAATTGCTTTGGGGGCATCCAGGCGCGGCAGTTGGAACACGTCGCCCGATTTGAGCAAAGATTGCAGCGCGGTTTCCAAAGGCCCAATAGCCAGCGTACTTTGAGTCACCAGCGCGCGCACCTGTACCGGCCCCAGCCGATCAAGGGTTTCCAGAAGCAGGTCTTCCGGCGTTCCGTGCGCCAAAGTTGCCAATCGTTTCAACAGTTCCGGCCTGAAGCGGCGATGGCGGCGGCGCGGCAGAGGGTCTACCACCACGCCTCCGGCAACGGTTAGACTGGGCGAAGGCTGGCGCACAATAAACCGGTCTCCTTTGACCACCGGGATCCGGCGCGCCAGACGAAGCTGTACCCAGCCCTCTTCGCCCGGCGCAATTTCCCGGGTTCCAAGCAGGCGCAAATGGCCGGAGGCTTCGGTGGAGCCGGTGAAGATGTCTACCGATTGGTTGTGTTTCAGCGGACGCGCCGCCGTGTCCAGACAGCGCAGACGCACGTCAATCAATTGCGATGGCTCCAACCAACCCGGCAGCGTAATCACGTCCCCGCGATGTAAGTCGCTGGTGCTGAGACCGGTCAGATTGATAGCCACGCGCATGCCAGGCCCAACCTGTTCAACCTTTTTCTTATGAGATTGCAATCCTCGGATGCGCGATTTTAAGCCGCTGGGTAAAATTTCCACTTCTTGCCCCCGCGAAAAATAGCCGTCAATCAAGGTGCCGGTGACAACCGTGCCAAAACCGCTAATGCTAAAAATGCGATCCACAAACAGCCGGGGTCGTCCCTTGTCCGGGCGAGGCGGCGTTTGCCGCAAAATATTATCCAGCGTAGCCAGTAATTCCGGTATACCCGCCCCGGTGGTGGCCGAAACAGGAACGATGGGCGCGTTTCCCAAAGCCGTGTTGGCAAAAGTGTCGATCACTTCCTCATGAACCAGTTCCAGCCACTCTTCGTCTTCGGCCAGATCAGATTTGGTGATGGCAACAACGCCGGTAGACACCTCCAGCAAATCCAGAATATCCAAATGTTCGTGAGTTTGAGGCATTATGCCTTCATCGGCGGCAACAACAAACAGGGCTGCGTCAACGCTGCCTACGCCAGCCAGCATATTCTTGATGAAGTCAATGTGACCGGGAACATCAACAATGCCCACCGATTCGCCGGAAGGCATTGTTATCCAGGCAAAGCCCAGGTCGATGGTCATTCCGCGCTCTTTCTCTTCGCGCAGGCGGTCAGGGTCTATGCCGGAAATGGCTTTGATCAAGGTTGATTTGCCGTGATCCACGTGTCCGGCGGTACCAATTACACGCATAAATTCACCTCGGTTACTGGGCAGGTGAGCAGGTGAGAAGGTGAGCAGGTGGGCTATTTTTTCTCCCCTGCTCACTTTCTCACCTGCTCACTTTCTCACCTGCCCACCTGCTCACCTGCCCACCCGCTCACTTTCGCCGGTGGCCAGTTGCTCAAAACGAACTTGCCAATCGCGGGCGGCAATAGCGCGGCTTAGGGCGTCTTCTTCGGCTATTTGCAGCATCAGAGTGAATTGCTCTTCAAAGGGGGAAATTTGAACAGCCAATGCCTTCATTTCCGCTTGCAGTTTTTCAACCTGCCTGAGCATCTCATCCTGTTTTCTTTCACTTTCGAGCATTCGCTTGCGGGCGGCCTGTTCGTAAGTAGCCTGCCATTCTTCCAATTGATTCTTCTGGCGGTCTGAGTTCAGGCGATGCAATTCCATAAATTCGTGCTGGTCGCGCTTCATCTGCTCCTGAAAACCCTGCAAGGCTTCCAGCGCCTTCAAGTTACGCTGGTAGTGTTCCGCGTAACGTTCCATTCTGGTTTCGTATTCATCCAGGCGACGCTGCATTGTTTCGGAAAGGTTTTCCCAACGCTTCACGCCGCGATCCACCTGCGCTTGTTGATACTGAATACGCTCAATTTCTGCTCTGACGCCCTCTTTTACTTTTTCCAATTCGCTTTGAAATCTGCCAAATTGGGGAATTTGTTGCTCCAGGAGTTCAACCTTGGAAACTTGCAACGCCAGTTTCTTGAAGGTGTCGGTTGTGTCCGCCTTTAATTCGTTGATATGCTTGGCATCGGTGCGGCGTTGATCTTCCAGATAACTCACCGAGCGCACGTGTTCATCGGTTTGCACTGCCAGATTGTCCAGCCGCTGTTGAAACGAGATCAAAACAGCCGCCTGCCGCTCTGTTTCGGCGCGCGCCAGCGTGATCAATTCGTCCAGATTTCTGTTACGCTCCACCTCTTGACGCACTTCTTTGATGGCTCTGGTCTGCACCTCCATCTCAATGCTTCGGGAGCGTTCCGCGTCTTTCAGCGATTGCTTCTGTTTGAGCCGTTGGTCTTCCAGCGCGGTCAACATTTCGCCTTTGAAGCGCTCGATGATTCCTTCCAGCATAGTCACTTTGGGAGAAAGCGCTTTTACCTCGAGCAATTCGGTTTCCAGTTCCCCAATGCGCTTCTCCATCTCCGCCTTTTCCGCCTCGCTTAGCTCCAGTTTATGACGCAGTTGAGCCAGATCAGCTTTCTCGCGGCGATATTCGCTGTCCAGGAATGAAATTCGACTTTCTAATTGGGCATATTCCATAGTTTTTTCCTTAGCTTTTGAAAATTGACGGCGACAGGAAAGTAAGTGATGGTGCG
>DUEH01000076.1 GCA_011192195.1 Chloroflexota bacterium
AGACCCGGAACCGCTTCGGCAGGCATACCGTTTTAGCCAAAAATTATTCGCAAAATTACAGGCTTTTCGATCTTCGCTCAAGAAGGGAAATATATTCAGAGAGGAAACTGAATTGTACACGGTGGATGAACCTCCACCATTTTAAAGCGTCCACCGAAACAACCATCGTAAATATCTTACCAAACAGTATTTTGGCGGTCTGCCGTCGGCGGTCTGCGGTCACTTGTTTGCGACTGCTTTGTCAAACATAACAATTTGTTGGAGAAGAATCTTATGAAATCAATACAAGACGTTCGCGCTACAAATGCGGAAACCTTTAACACCAAAACCCGTTCCCACCTTTACACGCAATGGCAGCGATTTACCGCCAGCGACCATTCTTCTTTTCGCATAGGCATTTGGGGAACCACCGGCGCGGGTAAAACTACCTTTTTAGCCATGCTCTACGACGCCCTCTTGCTTCGTCCCGGCTGGACCGTTGCCGCCGACGGCAAAGCGCGCGGCTTCATCACCGGCCATTTGCGCAATATTCGCACCAAAGGCCGTTTCCCCGCCCCCACCGAAGTCACCGCCGAAACCGACATCTTTCGCTACATTTTGCAGGAAGAGGGAAGTCAGGGCGCGGATGGCGCGTATAACCAGATAACGCTGGACTTTGTAGACGCCCCCGGTGAGTTCTACGAGCGCCCCCATCAGGCTGACCGTCGCGTTAGCGGCAAGATGGACATTCTGGACTACCTTAGCTCCTGTGATGGGATTATCTTCTTGCTGGACCCGGACCGCGTTGACGAATCGCTTGGCGACGAAGACGATGACTACCGCACTATGCTGCTTGACCTGATGCTGGAATTTCAGGAGCGCGGCATCAAAAGCGGCGTCAGCGATGATTTGCGTCTGGAGCAGTATATGGCCTTCTGCGCCACCAAAAGCGACAAAAACACCTACTGGACTCAGCGCGAAGCGCCCCAAAATCTGCTGGAAAACGTGATGGGCGACACAATGTACCGTATGCTTGGCTCCAACTTCTGCAAGCCCAATCGCTACAGTTTCTTCGCCGTATCCGCCATCGGGCGTTATCAAGACCCGGAAACGGGCGAATGGGTGGAGAATGTTAGTTACAACGGTCAAGCCCCCGCCCCTCGCCGCAGTCGCGCGCAGGAGCCTGTTGTTAGCACCACCAACATCGGGCCTGCATATGAACCGGGCGCTCCTGAAGCCGCCGCCGTTGCCGAAGAAACTGAAACGCCTGCGCCGCCGCGTTCTCCCAACGCATCGTGGGCGCCGGTCAGCGGCAATGGCGGCAGTCGCCCTGATTACGCCCCGGAAGTCTCCATTGTTCGCAAAAGCGCCATCACCCCCTTCAACGTTCTGGAACCGCTGGACTGGCTCATAGAAAGCATGCGCCGCGACCCACCGCGTATTCTGAAATGATTTACGATTTCAGATTTACGATTGACGATTTAGTTGCGTGCCAAATCCAAATTGTAAATCCAAAATCGTCAATCGTAAATCAAAATTATGTACAGCCAATTCATACACGGAAAAACAACCGGCGGCCGAAACTACGAACTGGTCGCCTTGACCGCCGACCTGCGCGGGCGCGAAACCGAACTGGAAGCCATTGCCCAAAAATACCGCTTTTGGGGCGCGCAGCCCCCGGTATCAAAGCCCATTGCGGTGGGCGTCTTTCACTACGGAGACGAACTGCTGCTGGTGCAGGCAATGCAAGCCGCGCGGCGGAACGGGCAGCCCGCCACCGACATTCAGGGCCGCCCCTTCACCCAGCATCGCTACGTCTTTATCCCGCCGCGCAGCCTTGCCGCGCTTTCCGGGCGATTGTGGCTTTTATTCAACTGGATCATGGAAGAAACGCGAGGCATCCCCACTTTTCAGCAACTTGACCTGGATTTGCCTCCGCTTCCCGCGCCGCAATTCACCGCCAACTGGTACAATTCCGGCGATGAACTGAAGAAACTGGAACGCTCCCTTTTGCTGCGCGACAAACAAGGCCGCCTAACGCTTCTCTCCACCCTCTCCGCCCTCATCCATCGCAAGCGCGTTCTCTTTGACGCCGCCGCCGTCAACGACGTCTTTTCCGAAGACTTGCTGGAAGGCGTCTTGCTCCTGCTGCCAACAGTCTTCCGCGCTCAGGTATCGGTGGCCGCCGGAGCGCTGGACGCAAAAATCTGCGCTCAGGCCGACTTGCTGGTGAAAACCAACGGCGCGCCTAACGGCAGTCTTCCCGCCGACCTGCTCTGGAACAAACGCGCCAATAACCAGTTCTACGGCAACGCAGACGAAGATACCCTCGCCAGCCCCTATACCCGTTTTTTGGAACCCATCCTCAATCGCCCCAACTCTCGCCGCGAACTGTTGCGCTTGCTGGACAGTCTGGTCGCGCTGGACGACCCCGTTGCCGGCGACCCCTGGCGCGCCCTGAACAACGGCGCTGTCACCTCTCGCCTCATTCCCGTCCTGCCCGACCCGGCGGCGCGGGCCAAATACTGGCGCGGCGCGCTCAAAAATCTCAGTCCCGCCGATTGGCGAGCCATTATCCCCACCATCGTTGACGAAACCGGGTTGGAAATGGCCTGGACGCAATTGCAAAAACTGGCTGCAAAAAAGCCGGACAGCTACGCCCCTCTGGTCTTTCGACTGTGGGGAAACTTCTCTCAGGTCTACATTCGCTACGTTTTACAAGAAGAACTCCCCGCCGATTTATCGCTGGCCGAAACCCTGATCACGCGCGGTCTGCTCTCTGAATTGGGACCAACCTACCGAGCCGACCTTTTTGACCTGTGTTTGGCGACTCTGAGCGCCCGCGCCGTGGAAAGCCCGCAACGCGCCGCCGAACTCCTTCGCGTAGTGACGGCAGCGGAGCTATTTGATACGCCTGTCGAGAGCCTGACCCTGCGGGAAGCGCTTCTTCCTTCGCGCCCGGACAGAGCCGCTCTGCTAAATTTTTTCAAAACCGAAATCATCCCCATCCTGCCCACACTCTCCCCTGATGACCTTTCTCAGCGCCGGTGTTATCAGAGTTTGGCGCAGCAATTGCCAAAAACGGCAGACTTGCTGCGCGCCATTATTTCAAAGCGGGGGAAGGCGCTGGATGCGCTGCCTGAATTGGCGTCTCGGATGGATTTATCGCTGACGGAACGGCAAACGCTTTACGCCGTTTGTCTCAATGTCTGGCAGCCTGATTTTAACGCCGCTCGTCCCCTGTTGACCGATTTATTGACTCAGTGGATTGCCGCATCTTCCCCTGAAGACCGGCCTCATTTAACCACCGCCACCGCCGCGCTGGGTGATTGGCTCACTGCCAAAGCGCCCGACGCCTTGCGTCCGCTCCTTGTTGCCGAGACCATCAATAGCGGCCTGGAAAACGCGGCCTACAGCTTCGCGGATTGGACGCTCATTGCCGGTGAAATTTACCCGGACGCGCTGAGTCGCGCCAGCTTTCTGGATCACGTCACCGCCGGTCAGCCGGTTACAGCAATGTTGCGTTATTGGCTGCCGGTCATTGCCGACGCGCAAAACGTTTCGGCGCAGCCATCAGCGCTTGAGTTATTTGAAAATAGCTACACCTGGCATACCCTGCAATCCGATGATCCCGCCTGGCTGGCTGAAGCAATTGCGCAACTGTTGGGCTGGCAGCCCATTGCGCTGTCGGCGCTGGTTCCCCTGCTGGAACGCCTGGAAAACGCGCTGGATGCGCCGCAGGCAATCTTGCTCAAATTCCTGGAATCGCTGCCCCGGCAAGGCGATGACGATATGGGCTTAATGTTGGCTGCTTATCTACCTCAGATGGCACTCGGAAAATCGCTTGATCTGGAAGCGCTGCCGGTGTGGCAAGCGCTCAATTCGCAGGCCCCAAAAGTGGCATCGGTGTACAAAACGCTGGCCGAAGGGCAACGAAATCCGGCGGTAGACCTGTTCAATCAGCTAAAATTGAACGCCGCCCTCAAGCAGGCGCCGGAATACGCGCCTGCAATGGCTCACTGGCTGCAACTTTGCGGTAAAGGGAACTGGATCAGCGGTCGCCTGCTGGAAACGCTCAGCGATCAGTGGCAGGCTAACGTCGCCGCCGTAGACTCCGCTCTGCTGGGCAGTCTGCTGCGCCCCGACCTGAGCGCAAAGTATACCTTCAGCGATTGGCTCAATTTGGCCCAACTCTGCTGGCTGCCCGATTATCAATCGCTGTGGCCCTTGAGCGGACAGCCTGACCCTAACGCCCGGCAGCAGATGCAAATATTGTCGGTGGCAAAAGAGCGCGCGTCGGGCTACGCAACGCCCCTTCAGGCCGAAGAACTGCTCGTTGCCTGCCGAAACTGGGGACTTTCCCACGCTCACCTGGCTGAACTGACAGCTCATCTTCCCCCGGAGACGTGCAACTTTCGTCTGCTTCATCCGTATTTATATGTGAACGGGGCTGTTATTGAGCCGGACAGCCATAGCAACCAAAACCTGCTGGCGCGGGCAATGCAAACCGCCCCCGCTGACGCCGCCGAAACATCCCACCTGAACGCCTTTTTGACCCGCTTGCTGGCTCAACAACTTCAAGCCGGCGACGGGGTATCCTGCATCACGCTCTGGCAGGGACTTACCCGCGATGTAACCCGCTATCATCAGGCCTTGACCGCCGCCGCGTTAGAATTATCGCCCCATCACTTTTCTATGTTGGTACAGCGCGCGCGCCAACTTCAGTTGCAGGGCGCAAAGACTTTGAGCAAAACAATTATTTCAGCTTTAGATAACTATTGGCAGGGAGAGAAGGGAAGGATGAAGGCGGAAGGATAAAGGATAAAGGATGAACGGCGAATGACAAGTGACTAATGACCAATGACCAATGACAAAGGACGACAAATGACTAAAAAACCTTCTATTAGCAAAACCGCAAAACCTGTCCCCGCCGCAAGCGATGCGCCGGAAATGATTATTACGCCGCCGCCTGCATCAAAAACCAATGGCAACACCCCCGCCGACGCTGCTTCTGAGGCGCGGGAAGCGCTGCTGCAAGTAGATTCTTACGCAGAGGCCGAATCGTTGTTGACGACGCGCCCGGAATTGATTGAACAGGCGCGCGCCGTTTTTGGCGCCATTGTTCCCACCGCCGACCAGAACGAGTTTATGGACCTGGCTATTCGCGCCGCCGCCGAAGACGACCCCGCCGACTTGCGCGCTGCTCTGGCCTCCAAGCGCAAGAAAAAACTTGCGTTGACCGCAACAGAGATTGAGCAACTTTTGGAGTTTGCCGACGAGCAGCAGAGTAAATCGCCCGCGCTGGCATTTAATGTTGCTTTGCTACTTAGCGATGACTTGACCGTTTTGGAAGACGGCGATTTGTGGAAGAAGCAAAAGGCCATTTTGCAGGCAACAGGCAAGCAACTGGATATTGACCCTGTGGCGTTATGGGAAGAAATCAGCCCGCCCCCGACCAGAAAGTCGCCGCCCAAAGCGCCCCCCAGTCCGATTCCGGTGAAGGTGAAGGCCGAAACCAGTAGGCCAGCGCCCAAAACGCCGCCGCTTCCGCCCGCAGGTCATAGCAAAAAGCAACAGGGCGCGCCGCCCCGGTGGCTGCTGGCGGGCGGTTTTATTTTTCTGATAAGTATGTTAAGTTGCGGCGTCTGCGCTGTTGGGAATCTCTTTTAGCCGCATGTTTTGATGTTGCTCAAGGGATGGCTGTTTCGGCAGCCATCCCTTTTTAGTTGGCAATGTGTTTTGAACGATTACGAAGGTCTACTTGAGGACAAGGGGTAAATAAATCTGGTAGCTTTGATAAGCAATTGACACATCGTTGAGACTGGGGGTATTTGCGCCATTTGAGGCGAAAATGGCGCGATATTGAATGATGCGTCCACTTGGATGCGCTAAGGTATCTCCCGATGCGGTGGGAGTATACCAGTCTGTCCAGTTTGCGCCGGTTGTGGTCATCACTCGGGTTGCTAAAGCCAAGCTTGTTCCCGGCGGCGTTATGGCCGTCCAGGTGATAACGCCCCACGCCGCTATGCCGCCGGTGTCATACTCAATCGAGCGGTATTCGCCACTGTTGGCATAATTCAGGGAGGGATAACGACTGGCGTAAATTTGACTGTTTGAGCCAACGCCAATATTTTCCCAGGCGACGAGGATTCGATTTTGAAAATCAACCGCCAATGTCGGGCCTGCTGTGGATTCCGCTGTATTGGTAATGACTTGCGCTTCAGTCCAGTGTTCGCCTTTATCCGGGCTGACGGCAAATAAAATGTCATCGCCCACCCCTGTGATGTTTTTATCAAATAGCCAGGTAACATAAACCTGTCCGTTTTGATTAACGCTCATTGTTGGATTTTCGTACTCCGAGAGCGACGCGCCGGCGTTGGGAAGGGTTGCCGCCGTAAAGCGAGTCCAGGTTTCACCCTGATCGTCGCTGCGGGCAACAATAATTCTGAAATCATAGCTTTTGTCCACATAAGAGAAGCGTTCATACCACATTACATACAGGCTGCCATCCGATGCAGTCGCTACACTTGGGGTAGAGGCAAAATCCACCGACGCATCATTTAATTTGATGTCTTTCGACCACGCCCCCCAGGTTGTGCCACTGAGCCAGCGAGAAAAGTAGATGTCTCCATCATAAGTGTCTCTATCCCGTTCATCTATCCAGGCAACGTAAAGATTGCCGTCAAGGCCGCCCGCCAAACTGGCTTGTCGCTGCTCGGAGGACGTATTAGCGTCGTTTACCTGAACCGGCGCATCCCAGGCAATGTCTACATCGGGGTTGTAGCGACTGATGTAAATATCGCCCTCGTCGTTTCGTTCATCTTCCCATACGCTAAAGAGATAACCCGTGAGTGGATTGATGACCAGTTCAGGAAGCTTTTGAGCGTTGGTTTCGGTGTAAACCGCCTTTGCCGCGTCCCAGGCTGCGCCGCCATTATCGCTTTTGGTATAAAAGATGTCGCCATCGTCATTGCGCGTATCCTGCCACACAACCCAGTAGCTACTGTCAGTGGCGCGAACGGCGATGTCAGGGTTGGTTTTGCTTTTTCCCATTGGATGAGCGCCGCTTATCAGAGTATCGCTAAACCAGGCCTTGCCATCCAGACTGCGGTCAAAATAAATATCGGAATAATGATCTTGTGTTCGTTCATCGTCCCAAACAATCAGGAAGATACTTTGCGTACCAGAGAGGGCAAAGGTGAGGTTGGGGTTGTCTCTACTTTGCTCTGCGTCATCGTTTACTTTGTTGCCTGGCGACCAGGTTTTGTCCAGTTGCGCCACCCCCGGCTGCCGCCAAACGTCTACGCGGTCCATAGTTCCCGCTTCAAAGTCCTCTTTTGTCGAGTTTCGCCAATAATCGCTTTGCGCGGCGGCAATAGCAGAAGCAATAATGAGTGTGAAAATACCGATACCAAGAAGAATTGCGGTCAGAAATCTTTTGCGTTGAGGCATTATATTATTTCCTTTCATCTTTGCGCCAAGTTTGTGAAAATTATAGCACAATTTTCCGGAGAAAGTGTAAACGTTCTGTAAATTTTTTAAGATTAGCGAAATTGGATTTAATGCGAAGAATATGGTATTATTTAGCGGACTGCGTTCAGTTCATTGCGGTCTTGCAAAAATAAACAAGTAGCCGCCGATGGCGCGGGGGGTGTGGAGGGTGTCCCTCCACTTCCCCCCTCACCACCCGTGCGGTATGCGGTATGATAACTACACTAGCATGGGAGAATAGTGATGACTAACATTGAAACCAAACCCAAAGTCCTGATTGTTGATGATACCCCGCAAAATCTTTTGCTTTTGGTGCGATATATGGCATCGCTGCCGGTTGAGGTGATTCAGGCATCTTCAGGGCAGGAGGCGCTTGATTTAATTAAGGAGCATGATTTTTTTGTAGCCGTGTTAGACGTTCAAATGCCGGAGATGGATGGTTATGAATTAGCCGAGCATCTGCGGCAGAACCCGGCTACAGTCACCTTGCCAATTATCTTTGTTAGCGCTGTTTACTCAAGCGAGTACCATCATCGTAAAGGCTATGAGAGCGGGGCGGTTGATTTTTTGGCCAAGCCACTGATCAAAGAGATATTCCTGAGCAAGATCAAGGTGTTTTTGGCTCTTTACAAACAGCGCGTTGAATTACAACAAGCCAATGACATCTTGCTAAAACGCGCTTTGCAGCTAAAGACGGTTAGCCAGGTGGGACACCAGGTCACCTCGGTGCTTGATCCGGAGGAGTTGCTGGCGGTAGTGGTTAATCAAATAAAAGATAATTTTGGCTATTATCACGCTCATATCTATCTGCTTAATCAGGAAGACAAGGACTTGGTAATGGCTGAAGGAACCGGCGAAGTTGGCGTTGCGCTGAAAGAACGCGCTCATCATATTCCACTTGACGCCGACGTGAGTCTGGTGGCTCGCGCGGCCCGCAGCGGCGAAGTTGTCTGGATAGATAATGTGCGCCAATCGGCAGATTGGATGCCCAATGACCTTTTACCTGATACTTACGCTGAAATGGCGATTCCTGTGATTTTCAAAGGGGATGTGCTGGGTGTACTGGATGTGCAGGAGAACAAAATAGCCGCATTTGATGAGGGAGATGCCAGCCTGATGGGTTCGTTGGCCAATCACGTTGCCGTTGCCTTGACCAACGCGCGCTTGTTCGAGGAAGTATCCAGGCCAAAAGGGGTGTAGAATAAGGTGAATTGGGGAATTGACTTTTAAAATCTGGAGCTATTGAGTTTTTTAATTATTTCCTCACTAACATAATACCCCCGGATTTGACAAGCGTTTCAGCGTCAAAGTCCCGTCGTTTGCCAAAAGACCGCCGACAGCAGACCGCCGACCGTTGCAAAATCAGCTTTTTGGCGGTCAACTGTCGGCGGTCTGCTGTCAAATGGGCGCGCAAACTCTGTCAAATTGCAGGGGTATATGTTAGTGAGATTATTTCCGGCAGATTGGCCAATGTTGCAATAGTGACATCCGGCTTGATGCGCCGGTTTTTTTTATTGCGGGGATTTTCTGTTTGCGTGACCAGAATGCCCGTCATTCCGGCGTTGTGGGCGCCCTGAATATCGGCGGTCAGGGTATCGCCAACAACGGCGATGTGTTGCGGGGGAAGCTGCCAGCGCTTTGCTATCAACTGAAACGGCTCGGCTTTGGGTTTTTGCCAGCCCAGGCCCGCCGATGTGAAAGCGGGCGACAGGCAGGGGCGCATCCCGCTGCGATTGACCAGACGCTGTATCAGGGCGTCGTCGCTGGCGTTGGAAAGCAGCCCCAGTTTGATTCCCTGCGCAGAGAGCGTTTTGAGCGTTTCCAGCGCATCCGGCAGCAGGATGTGGGCGTCTTCTTCCCCCTGAAAGAAGATTTTTACCGCCGCCTGCGCAAAGGTTGCGGCGCGTGGGGGAGCGTCAATGCGCTGTAAGGCGGTCACAATTTCGTCGCGGGCCAGAAGGGGGCGCAAGGTTTCTTTGGCTTGGGCAAAACCCTCTTTTCTGGCGAACATAATTGCTTCCACCAGCGCCGGAGCCTCCACTTTTACCCGTTTCTTTTTGATGAGCCATTCGGCAACGGCTTCCGCGCCTTGTCGTTCTGTGGCTGTCAGGTCTCCCTGAAAGCGCATCAACGTGCCGCCTAAATCGAAAATAATTCCTTTGATCACGGCTAACCCCTTTGAAAATAGAGTGTTTGTAGTGAGGTACGTAACGTAGTGGAGTACCGTAAAACGCCACTTCGCTGTCGCTGCAAGGCTCACTACAAGCCATTTTCATCCGCTGTGGTGAAACCAGCTTAATGAACACTTCCTTGAAAAGAGTGGTCAGTTTTCTTTTTGCTGA
>DUEH01000077.1 GCA_011192195.1 Chloroflexota bacterium
GATGCGCTCGGTGAGCGGCAGGGAAGGCTTTTTGGGCGGCGTTTTGTCTGGCTTTGGTTTGATGGGCTTTTTGGCGGTCTGACTTGTTTTTTGTGGCGAGGGTTTCGCCGCCGGAGGCGCTTTGACTATTGCTTGAGGGGCGGGTTTGGGGCGCAGACCCAGCGCAATTTCCAGTCGCTCTTTTTCGTCCAGCAAGGGCGCTTGCACCATCACCTTGGCGTCAAAGTCAGGAAAGCCATCTTTTGCGTCCAGATAATCAATGGCATCCAGAAAGAATTCTGCCAGCGAGAGGCGGTCAGCATCAGTTTGAGGGGGGGCGGGGCGGGGATGGTCTGCCAGTTGCGCTTGCAGGTCTTCGATTTGCTTGCCCAATTGATCCAGGAGCGTTTGAGAGGCAGATTCTTTGAGCAATCCGGCGCCAAACCAGGTGGGTATCTTTTTGAGCAGCGCCTCGCGATGGATGAGATCGGCCCATAGTTGTTTGGCTTCTTCTTCGCTCAAGGGAGCCGGACGCAACTTCAGCGCGATTTCTATCTCTTCCTGTCGGCATTGATAGGATTGCTGAATTTTTTGGCGGTCACTATTGGTGATGCCCAGTTCGGCCCAGCCGTCAATTTCAGCCAACAGCCAATTCAGGCGAGCCAACTCTTCAACAAGGGCGGGATCGCCGCTGAACTGGCAGGCCGGACACGCTTCATCCGGTGAATAAATTGAGTGATCGCAAGCGGGACAGCGCATAGTAGAATTATTACCGAGTATGCCATGATTGTCAAGGGGCAGTTTGTATCCAATGTCAGAGTGGGCTATACTTAATGCAGTGAAAAATAAAAAGTGAAAAATAAAAAGTGAAGAATTAAAAAGCGCTTCACTTTTCATTTTTCGTAACTGCTCAGACTGATCGAAGTCCAGCATCCTGAGTAGGCTGTAGCGCAGCGAAAGCCGTATCGAAGGGTGCGGGTTGGCCAAGATTCGTCGCTCAAGCCGCACCCTTCGATACGCGCTCCACGTTGTTCCGCGCTACTCAGGATGCTAACCTGAGTAGTTACCATTTTTCACTATTCACTACTCACTGTTTTCAAAAGGAGCGTTTGATAATGAAAAAACGCAATTTAAGCTTGTTGTATGTTATTTTGTTTGCAATAATCGTCTCATTAGCTGCTTGTTCCGCGTCTGATTCGCAAGGCGAGCCGCCTGTAGAAGACACCGGCAGCGCGCCCACAGCAATTGTTACCAGCCCGCTGGCGGACGAGGTTTTAGCGCTGGGGCAAGCGGTGAAGGTTGCCTCCACCTCGCAGGGAGAGCGCGGCATTGCGCGGGTTGAACTGGTAATCAACGGCGAAGCGCTTCGCGTGGACGCCAATCCTGACCCGCAGCCAAACACGCCCTATTTGGTGGCCCAGCCGTGGATGCCGGAGACGCCCGGTTCGTATCGGGTTCTGGTTCGCGCTTATAATACCGCCAACATCGCCGGGGAATCAGAAGCGGTGCTGGTGAAGGTGGAAAAACTTTCGGCGCAGGGTGTAGAAACTGCATCCCTTGCAACTGCGCCCGCCGCAACCGCGTCCGTTGCCACAGCTACGGCGACGCCTTCCGCGCCGGTTCCTACCTTGGTGCCGCCTGCCGCCGCGCCAACGGCCAGCGACACCACGTTTACTTCCCCGCTGGCCGAGCCAACCCCGGCGCCCTTGATTGATTTTACGCCCACCGGCTTTGAACCGCAGGGCAATTTTGCCAAAATTTGGGATAGTCTGGGCGGCGGCGATAGTCGCTTGGGGTATCCCCTTGCGCCGGAGATTGACGGGCGCAACTTTGCCTACCAGTATTTTGATAGCGGGGTGATGTACTGGTGGGACAACCCCGATGGCCCGAATTTTATATGGGCGATGGCCTCCGCCTCACAGGATGATTTTTGGCAGGGAAGCGTCTGGGGGCGCTACGACGATACCTGGGGTGGCGACGATTTGTACTCCTGCGACGCGGCCAGGGAGAATGACAAAAATGGCCCCATGCGCGGCTTTGGCAAAGTTTGGTGTGCGGAAACGGACGTATTTGACCAACTCGGCGCGCCCTCTCACGCGGAGTATGGTTCCGGCGGCAGCCCGCCTTTTAGCAAGGTCCAACTCTTTCAAGGCGGCGTGATGCTCTTCAACCCCTTTGGCAGCGAAGTCTTTGTTCTATTCAATCAGGGCGGCTGGCAACGACTTCCGTCTTACTAATGACGAATGACGAATGACGAATAAATTTTACTCGTCATTCGTAACTCGTAATTCGTAACTTGATTCCGTGAACCCACTAAATCATCTGGAAAATCAAATTGAACGCCTGGTAGAAAGTCCTTTCAAGCGGCTCTTCAAAACGCGTCTGCATCCCGCTGATCTGGCGAAGGCGTTGGCCGCCGCAATGGAAAACCGGCAACGCAGCGACGGGCAGGGCGGATTTATTGCTCCCGGCGTCTACCAAATTGCCCTGAGCGAGGACGACTATCAATTCCTGCATCAAAAATCAGACCTGAACGAAGAGATAGCCGCGCTCAAACGCTATCTTGACGGCCTACTGCTCGAAACCGGTGGACGCACAGAAAACGGCTTGCGCATCTCCATTCAGCCTCGTTCCGGTTTACTGCGCGGACAAATTGAAATAACAAATGACCAATGACCAATGACAAATGACAACTATGCGAGATTGGATTTTACTGGCTTTGCGCGTTTTGTCTCCCGTTTTGATGTACGCCTTTCTGGTGAGCATCTTCTATCAAATTCAAGCCGCCCGGCGGAATAACAAGTGACCAAAGCGCTAAAAATCTTCTCGGACTTCGATGGCGCGATTAGCCTGATTGACACCGGCGATTTAATTGTAGACCACTGCATCGGCAGAGTAGCGCGCCGGGCTATCGATGACAAAATTGTAGCGGGCAAAATGAGTTTCCGCGAAGGCTTTGCCGCTCAGTTTGCGGGCGTTCACTTGACCTGGGATGAGGCAGTAGGGCGATTGCAGTTGCAGGATGGCCTGGATGCCGCCTTTCCGCCGTTTGTTCGCTGGACAGAAGCGGCAAATATCCCGCTGGTCGCGCTATCCAGCGGCTTTGAGCAATTCATTCGCGCCTGTTTGACGCCGATGAGACTGGCTCATCTGGAAATCAGGGCGAACCGGGCGCTGGTTCAAGGGCGAAACTGGCAGATAGCATTTCGGGACGACACCCCCTCCAGTCACGATAAATCGGCGGCGCTGCGTGAAGCGCGCTCGCAGGGCTATCGGGTTGCTTTCATTGGCGATGGCATATCGGACATTCCCGCCGCCCGCGTAGCCGACATCCTGTTCGCCAAAAAGGGAGAACGTCTGGCCGAATATTGCGATCAGGCCGGAATTGCGTATCATTCTTTTGTGAATTTTGATGAAGTGAAAATGGTATTACAACAAGGAGAAGCCAAGTGAAGAAACCTGTAACTATCGGCATTATCGGCGGCAGCGGTCTGTACAAAATGGACGGCCTGAGCGACATTGAAGAAATAAGCGTCAACACCCCCTTCGGCAACCCTTCTGACGCCGTCATTGTGGGAATGCTGGAAGGGCAGCGCGTGGCGTTTTTGCCCCGGCACGGACGCGGGCATCGCATTTCGCCCACCGAGCTGAACAGTCGCGCCAACATTTACGCGCTGAAAAGTTTGGGCGCGCGCTACATCATCAGCGTTAGCGCCTGCGGAAGTCTGCGTGAAGATCTGGCCCCCGGACACATTGTTATTCCCGACCAGTTGGTAGACCGCACCCGCCTGCGCGACCTGACTTTTTTCAGCGACGGCCTGGTAGCGCATCTCAGCGCCGCCGAACCCTTTAGCTCACCTCTGTCTGAACTGCTTTACGAAGCGGTGCAGGAGACCGGCGCGCGACCGGCTCATCTGGGCGGGACTTTTGTAGTCATCGAAGGGCCGCGTTTTAGCACCAAAGCTGAAAGCAAGATTTTTCGGCAATGGGGCTGCGACATCATCGGAATGACGGCTATTCCCGAAGCCATTTTAGCTCGCGAAGCCGAAATTGCCTACGCTACAATGGCTCACGTAACCGATTACGACGTATGGCACGAAACCGAAGAGGATGTGACCGTTGAAATGGTCATCAAAACCTTGTTGGGAAATGTGGACGCCGCCCAGCAAGCCATCAAAAATGTCATCCCCAAATTGGCAGCCAACCCGGATTGGCCTTGTCATCACGCTCTGGCTAACGCCATCATCACTGATCGCAGCGCCATCCCGGAAGAGGCCAGGAAGAAGTTTGAGTTACTTGCGGGGAAATATTTGTAGCTTTGTCGCTTGTCATTTGCATCCTCGTTCCCAAACTTTGTTTGGGAACGAGGATGCAAACAAGTACGAAACACTTTACATTTTGAACTTTGAATTTTGAACTACTTAATTCCCTTTATTTTTACTGCCCTGGGTTTTGCGCAGCTTGGCTTGCTCAACGGGTTTCGTTGGGAGTACGCCGCTGCCCTTGCCGCCTGGGGCATTTCTTTTGGAATGGCGCGCGCGCTGCTAACCCGCCGATTGCCGAGAGCAACGCCATTTTTACTGCCGGTAGTTTCGCTTCTGACAGGGATTGGCCTGTTGATGACGGCTCGACTGGCGCCAAATTTTCTATTGCGGCAAACCCTGTGGTTGGCAATCAGCGCGCTGGCGTTGCTGGCGGTGACGTTGATTCCCCGCGATCTGGGCTGGCTGCGACGCTATAAGTATTTGTGGCTGCTGACCGGCCTTGCTCTGTTGGCAACTACCCTTCTTTTTGGCGTGAATCCCAGCGGATTTGGCGCGCGTCTATGGCTGGGGGTGGGCAGCGTTTATTTTCAGCCTTCGGAGCCCTTGAAGATTTTATTGATCGTCTTTCTGGCCGTTTACCTCAGCGATACCCGGCGACAGATACTCGATAGCGACTCCTCTTTCAAAATTGGGCAACTCACCCTTCCCCATCCCGCCTATTTTGGCCCCTTGCTTTTGATGTGGGGCTTTTCAGTTATCCTCCTCGTCTGGCAGCGAGATTTGGGCGCGGCGCTGCTGTTCTTTGGCGCTTTTTTGGCAATGCTTTACGTGGCAATTGCTCAGTTGCGTTATGTTGTGGTGGGGATGGGGTTGATGCTGCTGGCCGGTTACATAGGTTATGATCTTTTTGATTACGTGGCGCTGCGCGTGCAAGGCTGGTGGAATCCCTGGCTTGATCCGGCGGGGCGTTCTTTTCAGTTTGTGCAGGCGCTATTGGCTTTTGCTAACGGGGGCGTTTTTGGACAGGGCCTGGGGCAGGGCTTGCCTACTGCCATCCCTGTTGTTCACACCGATTTTGTTTTTGCGGCAATTGGGGAAGAATACGGGTTGCTGGGGTCGGTAGGGGTGTTATTCAGCTTTTGGCTGCTTGTTTCTCAGGCTTTTCAAATTGCCCTTAATGGCCGGACGCATTTTCAGCGATTGCTGGCGGTGGGTATTGGGTTTATGATTGCTTTTCAAACGCTGGTCATTACCGCCGGAACCTTAAAGCTCATTCCGCTCACCGGCGTGACGCTTCCTTTTGTCAGTTACGGCGGCAGTTCGCTGCTGACCAGTTTTATTATGATTGGGCTGCTTTTGTTTGTGTCCGCCAGGGCAGAGCCTGCGTGATAGCCAGTTTACACCATTGTCTCTGCCTGACGCTTGATTTCGGAAACCAGAGAGGCTAACTCAACCTGCCCTTGATTTTCAAGGTCTGCCTGGATACGGCTTAGGAAGTGGATGAAGTCGGGCGTGAGCATAGATTTGTTCTGTTGCAAGATGTTGCTAATGGCTTCCGGTGATCCGGATTCCAGCAGTTGGTTTAGCAGGAGCATTTCGGGCGGCATTTGTTCTTGCAGGGTTTGCATAATCAGGTGGTACAAATTAGTGAGGCGTTCGGCGATTTCCGTTTTGCCGTCTTGCGTCGCTTTTTGAACTTGCGCGCCCAACAACGCTACAAAGGTGTCGTCGAATTGATCGAGGTTGTCCAGAATGATTTTTTGGGGGTCAGCGGCTTCAAGGAGTTTTGTCAGCAGGGCGCTGGCTTTATCCATTGCTTGTCGGGCGGCGGCGTCTATCCTGGCGGAGGCGTCCAGAATGCGTGAGCGCAGGGATTTCAGGGTTTCCGCCGTTTCTGTGTCATTGGCAACTTCGGCGGCGTCAATTTGGCCGGTTAGGGTTTGGAAGAAGGTATAATCAATTAGCTGTCTGCCCGCAGCAACCAGCGATATAAATTCGTTATCGTTGGCGGCTTGTTGCAGGTCTTGCAATAGTTTCTCCGGGCTAAGGCTTTGTAAGCCTGTTTCTTTGTCAATTTGAGCCACAAATTCCTGTCCCTTGCTGCTTAAGGTGGCTACTATTTGGCGGAAGGCCAGCAGATTTTGGCCTTTGAGTTGATTTTCTTCTTGCATGATTTGCATGGCCATGGCGGTGAGTATTTCAAAAAATTTGTAATCCAGTTCTGCATCGTGGGCGGCAACCAGTTCTTTGAGCGCGGCTTCGTCTTTGGTTTGCAGGAATTGGTCGATGAGTTTTAGCTTTGTCTCTTGCTCTTGCAGCATTTCTTCGGTGACGCCGTCGGCGGCCAGAATGGTTTTGGCCAGACTTTCCATTGTCCAAAAGGTTTGCGGGCTTAAGAGGTAGGCTTTGCGCTTTTCCGGGGGAAGCGCGTTCATCAGCCGGTTGCTTAAGTCGCCGATGATTTTTTGTTCGTCAATGTGGGTAAGATGCAGGTTGGTGGGAACCAGAACCAGCGCCAGCTCTTTTTGCCCATCGTGATAGAGCAGGGGGGCTTCCAAGGGGCTGGTAAATCCACATTGGGGGCATTGACCGACGTTGAGCCTGCCCTGTAAAAAGGCGCTTTTCAGGTTGGGATCCTGGTCTACATCAATGATGGATATGATGGGGGCGTTGTATCTGGTCTGGCACTTGGGGCAAATAACGGGTATTACTGCCTGGGTAGTCATATTGTGTCCTTGTTGGTAAAACGGTAGACGGTAGAACAGCAGACGGTAGATAAGGGGAAAACCCTGTCTACCGTCTACTGTTCTACCGTCTACTGTTTGTATTTAGTCGCGGAAGAAGGTTTCTATTTCGGCGCGATCTTCTTCGCTGGGGTAGACTTCTATGAAGGTAATGCGATGCCAGGGGAACATGAAGCGCATAGCTTCCTGGTCAATGTAATGCAGCGCTTTGCCGTCTCTGGCTCTGGCGTTGGTGCAGACAATGTGCGTATCTGTTGGCTTGGGCATTTCATCCATTTCTGCCAGAATGGGGTCTGAGTTAGTTACGTGGATCAATACGGTGTGGGCCATTATTTTTACTCCTGTAAGAAAAGCTTTCAGCGGTCAACTTTCAGCAATCAGCTAAAAGCTGACCGCTTTTTTAACGCAATTTTACTTCTAGCAACAAGCGGCCAAGCTGTAGATGGTCGCCATCGGCCAGGGTTTCGGGCAGGTAGGGAGCCAGACGTTTGCCGTTGATGAAGGTGCCATTGATGCTGCCGAGGTCTTCTACCACTACGGTTCCTTCTCGCTTGAGTATTCTGGCGTGGCGGCGTGATACGCCTTTCCCCAAGCCATCATCATCGGACAGGTCAATTTCCGGAAATACGTCAGAAGCAGGGTCCAGCCGTCCCATATGAACAGCTTTGTTGAGCGGAATTTCAATGGTTCGCTTTTTGTCGCCTATGGTCAGGTTGATGGTTGCGGGACCGGAACCTGGGGCCAAAGCAGCGGCGGCGTTAGGGTCTTCAGCTGCGTCGCCTACCCAGCCAATTTCATTTGTTCCCAAAGGGTCTGTACCGCGTTGGTCGTCTTCCAGCAGATAGGTTCCGCACTCACTGCAAAAAAGCGTGCCGTCTACATGAGGTGTTTGACAAAAAGGGCATTTAATCATGTTGAATTTCCTTGGGTAAAATTGATAAGCTTCTGGTGCCGTATCTGATTTTTTTCTTACCTTCCGCAGATAAGTTTCCGGTGCGGGATAGCCGGCCGGCTTCCAGGAGCGCTGCGCGGGCTAATTCGGTTTCTCCTAAATTCAGCAGGCGGGTGGCCATAGTTTCTAATCGGCTGGTGGCGGCAATAATATTGCCTTTTTCCAAATCTTCCATAGCTTTTTCCTGCATTTTGAAAATAGCTAATTTGCCCAGAGTCGTAATTATTACAGGCGGTATGCTTGGCGGAACTTCTGCGTCTGAACTAATTGTTGCCTTTACTTCTGTCCAGGCCCAGGATTGTTGCTTTGCTTGAGTAGGAACATCTCCTTCCACGGTAAAACGCGCCAGCCGTTTTACGCCGGATTCAGGGATAGTTTTGATTCTAAATTCCATGACAATGGTTTTTCTACCGGTGTTGCCCAGCGGTCCCAGAATGGCTTTACTGCCGCTTATGTCAAGTCGTCGAATGTGGGGGGTGATTTGGAAAGCTTCCTGAAGGGTCAGCCCTTCGCTGGGAGTTACGGTCAAGATAATTTCTCTGGCGACAATGGTGCTAAGTTCAGTGATGGTTGCTTTGAAGGCGTCAACAATTTTTCTGGGGAAATCAATATAGGTTGATACTCCTCCGGATGCATTAGCCATTGCGTCCAGCAGGTCTTCGTTCCAGTCTGCGCCAATGCCCATTGTGCTGATGCTGACCTGACTTCTGCCCGCCCATTCAGCTTGCGCCAGGCAGTCATCCTCGTCGCCGTAAGTCTGGCCGTCGGTCAAGAGGATCATGTGATTTACTGAGTCATCGCTGCGATTGCCTTGAATTTCTTTTAGGCCGGCCAGCAATCCTTGCAGCATTTCTGTGCCGCCACTGGGCTGGGTGGTGCTGACAACTGATTTTGCCAAGGGTTTGTCTATATTTTTCTGACCCGGCAGCAACACTTCGGCCCGGTCACTGAAGACAACCAGACTGAAGGTGTCATTGGGCTGAAGATAATCAATTATTTGATGCGTAGCCTCTTTTACCTGCTGTAGACGCAGGCCTTGCATCGAGGTGCTTTTGTCCAGAACCAGACATAAATTCAAGGGGAGGCGGCTGGTGGGTAAGTCTCTGTTAGGGGAAATATCCAATAACACATAGCAAGCTTGCTCTTGAACGCCGGATTTCAGGGTGTTGTGGCTGATGATTGTGCGCAGGCTCAATGGCGATGTGTCGCCTGGGGAATTGTTTTGGGTAGTCAAGGAGTCTGTTATCACTTTTTATCCTTTACCGTCATTCACCAATGCCCACCAGGATGGCGGTGATGTTGTCATCCCCGCCATTAGCGTTGGCAGCGTCTATTAATTTGTCTACGCCATCTTCAGGCGTGGTGGCAGAAGCCAGAATATGCGTTATCTCATCGTCAGGAACCATTCCCCATAAGCCATCGCTGCATATCAGTAGATACGCATTAACCGGCAATGATTGAAAATAGGTTTCTACTTCCAGTGTCCCGGATTGGCCAATGGCCCGGTAGAGGACATTTCTTTGCGGATGCGTTAGGGCTTCTTCTGCGGTGGCCTGTCCCAGTTCTACCAATCGAGCCACCAGGGAGTGATCCTGAGTGATTTGTTGAAGCTGGCCGTCGTGATAGAGGTAGGCTCTACTGTCTCCTACGTGGGCCAGATAGGCGTAATGCCCTGTGACTACTGCAATTGTCAGGGTTGTGCCTGCTTCCGGAACTTGCTCCAGAACTGCGTGATTTGCTGCAATAACCGCCGCATTCAACACTTCATTGATGGGGAGTTGAGAGGCGCTGTTCTCATTTCTGGTCAGGTCGGGAAGGTACAGGTTTG
>DUEH01000078.1 GCA_011192195.1 Chloroflexota bacterium
CCTTTTTTTTACCCCGACAATGAACAGCATTGCCAGATAAATCTCCCCAACAACGTCACAATTCCATATTCAAGTGTTAATATGTGTACGTTACCAGATAACAGGTAATAGGTAATATGTCAAATATTGGTGTTGCTTTTTTTACGCGCCCTCTAATTCGACCTCCGAGACACAATCTCCGACACACAAATATGCGACGGCAATAAGGCGCTGTCGCTGTATCCCTCCACATCTTTCTCCAGTCGTTTTAGACCAGTCAGATAATCGCTATCATTCAGCCTGAGCAGAATAGGGCTGGTCTCTCGCTGCTTTGCCATCTTCAAGGCCGCGCCATACGCTACGGGCTGGTAGTAGGTCTGCTGGGTCATCTTCACGGTGAAGGCTTGTTCCTGCAAGACAACGTATATCTCTGACGGCGTTTGGCTCGATATTCTTTCCAGAGCCGGCAGTTCAGGGAAGTAGCGATAGAGCCAATGACCCGGCATCGAAACGGGAACCCGCTCTACGAGAACCCACCATCCACCGGCGTCCAGGAGACGGATTGCTTCGGCCAGCCACGCCGAACGGTGAGGCGTTTCCTGCCAGATGAATGGTGTGCGCAGGAGGGAGACGCTGCGATCAGGCAGCTCGAAGTGGGGCGCTTGTTCGGGCGTTGCCGGCAGATGGGTCAGGCTCAAGCCGGCCCACTTGCGCCCATCCAGCCGTAAGGCTTGGTAGCCAGGGTGAACTATATCTATCAGCCGGCCAAAGGGCCGACCGCTTTGACGCCGTTCTCTGAGGAAGCGGCTCAGGATGGGGCTGATGCGCCGATTTGATAGCAACTTTGGCAGAGCGATGACCTGCGGCCAGATGATGGCTTTCTGGTTCAAGCAGCGCCGACAAGTGTTCATCGACCCCTTCTTGTTCCGCGAGGTCGGGAGGCCAGAGGAGGATGAAGCGACCGGTTTCCACCTCGAGCAGGTGTTTCGATTGGCGGAAAAGGGGCAAGAAGATAGCATAAGGGAGCAGCGCGGCAATTCGATTTTGCTGGACGTCTATCTCTACCCGACCGAAGATGAGCCGGATGATGTCCCGCTTCTCCTCCATTGTCGCTTCGTCCCACACCTGACCGATATACGCCAGCGTGTCCGCCGCTTCCTGAATCGCTTTCAGGTCGGTGATGGGGATGATGTTCAGTTCGCGCTGCACCTGGGCCAACTGCTCCTTGAAGCTCTCCGGATCATCGTCAAAAAAGCCATCGGCGTACAACTCCCCCAGTCGGCGCTTTTTGGCCTTCAGACGCGCCCGACGGTTGTTGAGGGCTTCCACTTCGCTTTCCCGGCTGAGGATATCTTCTATTTCGTCCTGCCAGTCCGGCGGAAGGCTCAAATGGCGCACAATGGCCTCGATTTGGGTTTCCACCGCTTCGGCCTTGACCCCCTTTTGAGCGTTGGGACAATCCACAAAGCCCCGCAAACGGGACATTTCCCGATAATACCGGCCCGTCTTGGTTTTCCGGGCGCGCAGGGTGCGCTCGCAGACGCTGCACACGCTGATGCCGTTGAGCAGGTAGGTTTCAAACTTGGCCTGGTACGAACGCAGATTCCCCCGCCGCCGGCGTCGCGCCTCCTGGCAAGCTTCAAAGAGTTGCGGCGAGATGATCTTTTCGTGCCGCCCGTCAAAGGTCTCCGGCGCTTTGTCTTTGCGCTTGGTACCGTAGACGATTTTGCCAATGTAGAAGGGGTTGCGCAGCATATCGTCAATGGTGTCTTTGGCAAAGCCCCGCCCGCTTCGGGTGCGATAACCGGCCTCGTTGAGACGCTCGGACACGTCTTGATAAGATGCGTTGCCGGCCGCATAAGTTTCAAAGGCCAGCCGAACTCCTTCCGCCTCAGACTTGGCGATGAGCGGCGGTTCTTTGGGGTTTTCGGTAGGCGCGTAGCCGTAGGGCATAATAGAGGCGTTGTATAAGCCCTTGCGCGCCCGCTCTCGTTTCCCCTTGGCTGTGTGTTGTTTGAGCAGGTCGAGATAATACTGGTTCATTGCCGCGATCATCGTCAGAAAGAGGCGTCCGCTGGGCGAGGAGAAGTCGAAATTGGGTTCTTTGACCGAGGCGAAACCAACTTCGTGCTGGCCGAGTATCTCAAAGATGCGGAAGGTGTCGAAGATGGAGCGGGAGAGGCGGGAGGTTTCGTGAACCAATACGACATCGCCTTCTTTGTTTGCTACTGCCTGGAGCAGGGTTTGCAGGCCGGGCCGGTTCATCGAACTGCCGGATGCGCCGGGATCCAGGAACTCGCCGACTACCTGCCAGTTGCGCGGGGCGGCAAATTCGCGCATTTCGTTGAGTTGGGCGTCAATGGAGTGCCCTTCTTTAGCCTGCATATCGGTGGAGACGCGGGCGTAGAGGATTACACGGCTTGTCATTGGATATTCTCCTTGTAAGATGTCCTGTCTAAGGCGGTTATGGACGGATTGAAGCGGGGGCGACAGGATAATTATACGAATAAACGGAAGCCAGGAAAAATGACGGAAGCAGGGCGCGGCGCCACGCCCGGATGATCTTTACTTCCGCTTCTTTTTCTTTTTTCGATTGTCGGCGCGACGTTTCAAATCGGCCAGTTTGCGGATGAATTCATTCCGATTTTGTTCGCCCTGAGTGTCTTTTTCTGTCATAGGTCAATCCTCCTTGTGTATGAGATTGACCTGCCGGCAGGTCGTTGGTCTGTACAGTTGAATACAGCATATCAGATAGTAGCTGTGATTTGGCTAAATGGAACAAGTCGCACACCACATCTCTGCAATAGTCCCTTTGGATTATAGGATGTAGCCGTAAAAAATCTCAACCGCAAAGTGCGCCGATCTGTGATTTCGGGCTGCTGTGTTACTTGTTCCGTTTAGCCTTTTTTCGTAACTACTCAGCCATAGAGAAAACAGGTGCAACGCACTTCACGAAGCGCCCTGCAAGTGCAAATTTTGACGATATTGGGTAGTTATTTGCACTAAAAAACAATTTATTAAGTGCGTCGCACCTGAGCCTGGGTAGTTACGATATTTTACACTTTACATTTTGAATTATCCTGCCAGCGCTTCTTGGATCTTAGCCATCAACATCGCTTCCGGAGCGGCCCCTTCCAGATGGGTGTCTTCATTGATAACGGTGCGCGGCACGCCGTGAACCTGGTACTTTGCCGAGAGGTGCGGGAATTCGGTAGCTTCAACCATATCAGCTTGAACCAGGTCGCTCTCAAAGGCCATCTGATGAGCCAGGAAGACGGCTCGCGGGCAGTGGGGGCAGGTGGGGGTGACAAAGACCTGCAAGTGCAGCGGCTTGGTCAGACCGGCTAACAGATCTTTGGTTTCTTGCTGCAAGCCTGATTCGCCTTTGGAAACCATCATGATATTTTCAATCACCGTGCTAAATTCATAGCCGGAAGGAATACCGTAAAAGCGAATTTGATAATCTTTGGGATCATCGCCGCCGCGCATAATGATGGTGGCCGGGATTTTATCAAGATTATACTGCCGGGCAATCTCTTCATCCTTCACAAAATCATAAATTTCCAGCGAAATTTTATCTGAAAGCGCAGAAACTTCCTCGGCAATCATACGCGTTTCACGACAATATTGACACTCGAATTCCTGAGTGAATACAATCATTTTCACCGGAGCGTCCAGCACTTTGAATTCATTGATCAAATGTTGTTTGTCTTCTTCTTTGAGCAGAGCCATTAAAGTAATTCCTCCTAAAAAAACTAATCGTCTATTATTTTTGTCAAACGCTCAGGTTTTTTTCTGGCATTTTAGCAACATACAACCATTAGACGAACAATTTGCCCATATCTTACTTGAAAATTAGCAATCTGACCAATCGAGTGCTAAAAATTTACAACTACACTTTGCGCGGCCACAAATTTAGCTTTTTTGGTGGTAATACGCTGCAAAGACGAAGGACGAAAGACTAAAGACGAACAAGCGCACACTTGGCAGCCAATTCGTCCTTCATCTTTTCGTCCGCTTATGGCGTAACGTACCTCTGATCTGACTAAACGTTAAATTTCCTGAGTCTTTACCGGCGCAATAGGCTGCGCTTTGGGCCGCCAAAACCGCAGTCGAGACGCGGTTAAGCGCAGGACGGTGTACATAGCCTTAAAAATCTCCGTTTGCGAAATTTTAGATTGGCCCCGCGCGCGATTGGCAAAAATGATGGGCGTTTCACCAAAAGTGCAGCCCAGTCGTTGGCATTTATAAGCCATTTCCAGTAAAAAAGAGTAACCGTTGGAGAAAATGGCGTCCAGATCAATGCTTTGCAACACTTCCTTGCGGTAGCAGCGAAACCCGGCGGTACAATCATGAGCCTTTAAGCCCAGCGCTGCCCGCGCAAATTCATTGGCGCCCCAGCTCAAAAACTTTCTATACCATTCCCAATTTTCTACCCCACCGCCCGGCACGTAACGCGAACCAATGGTAACGTGGTAATCACTGGCCAGGTCTACCATCGCCGGGATGTATTTGGGGTGGTGCGAAAAATCGGCGTCCATTGTGACAATCAACTCAGAACCATCGCGCAAGGCTTTTTTGAATCCGGCAACGTAAGCCGTACCCAGCCCCAATTTCCCACTGCGATGAATAACGTGAACGCGCTTGTGTTTGGCGCGCAAATCGTCGGCCAATTGCCCCGTTCCGTCGGGAGAGTTGTCGTCAACAATGATTATCTGCGCGTCCAAAGGCAAGGCCAGGAGCATCTCTGTTAGATCAACAATATTTTCACTTTCATTATAAGTAGGTACAATAATACTAATCGTCATCACGAGTCATTCATCCCTTGTCATTTGCACCCAAAAAGCGGGGCGCGCTTCGCGTATCATTGGTCACTTGTTTGACTGGCGAGCAATGACAAATAATACAAGAAAGCGCATCTTATGGCAAAGAAGAAAGATTATCTCACTAACATATACCCTTCGGATTTGACAGCTATTTTGGCGTCAAAGTCCTGTCGTTTGCCAAAAGACCGCCGATGGAAGACCGCAGACCGCCGCAAAACCGCCCTTTCGGCGGTCAACCGTCGGCGGTCAGCGGTCAAACTGGCGCGTAAATCCTGTCAAATTGCAGGGGTATATGTTAGTGAGAAGATTATCAAAGCAAGGAGCAGCCGTGAAAAAACAAGTTCTTATCCTGTGTACCGGCAATTCTTGCCGCAGCCAGATGGCCGAAGGATTGATCAATGCCCGTTTGGGCGATAAATTCGAGGCTGTTTCGGCGGGAACCAACCCCGGCGGCTACGTTCATCCCACGGCTATTGCTGCCATGGCTGAACCGGGGATTGATTTGAGCCAGAACGAGTCCAAAGCCCTCGATCTTTTCAAAGGGCGGTATTTTGACTACGTTATCACCGTATGCGATTCGGCCAAAGAAGATTGCCCTGTCTGGCTGGACGAGGCTGGCGTTCGCCAGCACATTGGCTTTGATGACCCCGCCGAGGCTATCGGTACGGAAATTGAAATTTTGAAGGAATTCCAGCGAGTGAGAGATGAGATAGCAGATGAGGTCTTAGGGTTTCTACGCGCATCGTAAATTGAAAAAACTCGTTTTATACGGTATAATCAAGCGGTTTCCACAAAAGGTCCGAGCCAGAACGCTCCGGGCTTTTTTGCGAACCAGCTAATCAACCCCTAATTTGAGAGGAGCGCGCAGTATGAGTAATCTGGTTCACGAATCGCAACACCCCCTGGTAAAACACAAATTGACAAAACTCCGCGACAAAAACACCACCCCGAAAAAATTTCGGGAGTTGATCCGCGAAATTTCCATTTTGCTGGCCTACGAAGCCACCCGGGATATGGCGCTGGAGCCAACCGAAGTGGAAACTCCGCTGACCAAAACCACCGGAGCAATTCTGAAAGAGCAAATTGGCCTGGTTCCCGTTCTACGCGCCGGCTTGGGAATGGTTGAAGGCGTGTGGGAAATGATGCCTGGCAGCGAAGTGTGGCACATTGGCCTGTTCCGCGATGAAAGCACCTTGAATCCGGTTCAGTATTACAACAAATTACCCACCGCGCCTACCGTGCAGGTCTGTCTGGTACTGGACCCTATGCTGGCAACAGGCGGTTCTGCCGCCGCCACCATTGACATCTTAAAAAAATGGGGCGCGCCGCGCATAAAATATCTGGGCATCATCGCTGCGCCGGAGGGAATAGAAGCCCTGCATACCGCTCACCCGGATGTCCCCATTCACATTGCCACCATTGACGACCATCTCAACGAAACTGGTTACATTGTCCCCGGACTGGGTGACGCGGGCGACCGTCAATTTGGAACCGCCTAAGCTGACGCGAATAAGCCGCAAGTAAAGAGGTGTTTTCACCACAGAGGCACCGAGACGCAGAGAAAAATATAAAAAACCTCTGCGTCTTTGCGCCTCTGTGGTGAGGTTTCCCTGATCACTGTTAAGGAATCTCACTTATGGCCTGGATAGAAACAATTCCCGAAGCAGAAGCAGAAGGCGAACTCAGCGAGTTGTACACTCAGTACACCGAAGGCTGGGGCGGCGTAGACAATATTCTCAAAATCCACAGCCTGCATCCGGCCACGCTAAAAGCCCACGCGCTGCTCTATCGAACTGTGATGTACGGCAAATCGCCCATCCGCCGCCCGGACAGGGAGATGATTGCGGTGGTGGTTTCGGCTGTCAATGGGTGTCGCTACTGAGTGCGCCATCATGGAGCGGGTCTCCTCAAGCTAAACAGAAATCCGGCGCTGGTTGAACAACTAAAACGCGACTACACGCAGGCCGACCTGACACCGCCTCAGCGGGCAATGCTTGATTACGCCGTAAAACTCACCCTCACGCCTGCCGCAATGCTAAAACGGGACGTAGAAGCCCTCCGTCAACACAACTTCAGCGACCGGGCCATCTTAGACATCAACCAAATTGCAGGCTACTTTGCCTACGTCAATCGCCTGGCCGACGGGCTGGGCGTGGAACTGGAAGACTTTTGGAAGGAAAAGAAGACAAGGGGAAGGGGAGACAAGGAGACAAGGAGATAATCTCCCCCTCTCCTTGTCCCCTTGTCTCCTTGTTGCATTATGAACCTGCTCATCTTCTTCACCGCGTTACTTATCAGCCTGGCCCTAACCCCGCTAATGATTTATCTGGGGCCAAAATTGGGTATTGCCGACGCGCCCGGCGGACGGCGAAAGCATCAAGGGGTCATCTCCAGAATGGGCGGCGTGGCAATCTTTGTCGGGTTTATGATTGCCGGCCTGCTCATCTTTCTGCTTGATCCCCCCCCTGCGGCTTCCCACGAACAGCAATTATTGATTGGGGTGATGGTCGGCGCGGTGTACGTTTTTGTCTACGGTCTGGCCGACGACCTCTTCGAGTTACCCACCTGGTCGCAATTTGCGGCGCAGTTTGGCGCGGCGATCATCGCCATAGCCTTCACCATCTTCATTGAGAGAATCAACATCCCCCTGCGCGGCGAAACCGTTTTTCAGTGGTACGTTTACGCGCCCCTCACGGTTTTTTGGGTGATGGGGATGCTCAACACGGTTAATTTTTTAGACGGCCTGGACGGCTTGGCTGCCGGCGTAGCCGCCATTGCGGCGTTGCTTTTTGCCTGGCACGCTTACAGTTTGGGGCAAACGCGCGTGTATCTGTTTCCCCTGGCTTTGGCCGGCGCCAGTTTGGGATTTTTGCCCTTCAACTTTTCTCCGGCCAGGATTTTTATGGGGTCGGTGGGCAGTTTAACCCTGGGCTGGGCGCTGGCTTCGTTGAGCATTTTAGCGCCGGCCAAAGTGGCTACTGCCCTGCTGGTGTTGGGCATCCCCATCATTGATGTCGCCTGGCTCATCATCTCTCGATGGCGCAGCAAAGGCTCGCCCCTAACGCCCGGCAGAGACCATCTGCACTTTCGGCTATTGGATATGGGTTTCAGCCAACGAAGCATTGTGCTGGCCTATTACGCCTTCTCCTTGACTTTTGGGCTGCTGGCGCTACTGGTTTCATCCAGCATTTACAAACTCATCGCCCTGATCTTACTCATCGTTTTCACCTTGCTTCTCTTGTGGCAACTGGCGAAAAGCAGTTAAAAGTGCAAAATGCAAAGGGCAAAATGAGTAGAGGTACTTATTTTCAATAATTTTCATTACGCTTTATAATAATATTTTGCACTTTCAACTATTTCCTTGCTCCCAAACAGAGTTTGGGAACAAGGAAAACGTTTTTTCATTTTTCATTTTTCACTCTTCACTGTTTTAACAGGAGTTTTACGTGGCAAAACCAACTTACCGACGCACAAAAGGCATGCAAGACGTTCTGCCGGACGAGCAACGCTATTGGCGCGTCATTCTGAAGCAGATGCAGCGCGCAATGGACTTATTTGGCTTTCAACGCATTGACACTCCCTTGCTGGAATTGGCAGCGCTTTTCAAACGAAGCGTAGGGCAAGGAACCGACATCGTAGAAAAAGAGATGTACATCTTTGAAGACCGCGACGGCGAAATTCTCTCCCTGCGCCCCGAATTTACCGCCGGATTGATGCGCGCTTACATTCAAAACGGCCTGCACGTGCAGCCGCCGCCAGTCAAATTGTGGACGGCCGGCCCCCTTTTCCGGCACGAGCGTCAGCAAAAGGGGCGTTATCGCCAACATTCGCAGCTTAACATCGAAGTCTTGAGCGAAAGCGACCCCGCTGTAGACGCCGAAATCATCAGCGTCGCTTGGCATCTTTTTGACAATCTGGGCATCACCGGCTTGAACCTGCACCTCAACTCCACCGGCTGCCCGATCTGCAAACCAGACTACATTCAGCGTTTAAGCGACTACTTCAAGCAATATGAAAGCCTGCTGCCGGAAGACGATTTGCGCCGCTTGCGCCAAAATCCACTGCGTATTCTGGATACCAAAGAAGAAAGTACCCAACAATTTTTAGACAAAGCGCCCAAATTTGCCGACCATCTCTGCGAGGACTGCCAACAGCATCAGGAACGCTTGCAAAGCTACCTGAACGCGCTGGAAATTCCCTTTCAGATTGACTTCAAACTGGTGCGCGGGCTGGATTACTACACCAAAACCGTCTTTGAGATCAAAGCGCCCGGATCGCTGGGGTCGCAGGACACGGTTTGCGGCGGGGGACGCTACGACAAGTTGATTGAAATGCTGGGCGGCAGGCCCACCCCCGGCATCGGCTTTGGATCGGGCATCGAACGCATTGCGCTGACAATGCAAGCGCAGGGCATCGAAGCGCCGCCCACCGTTGCGCCGCTGGCCTTTATAGCCTGGCTGGGCGAAGCCGCCAAAGTAGAAGCTGTCAAACTGGCCGCCAAACTGCGCCGCGCCGGTATTCCGGTTCAACTGGCCTTTGGCGATCGCAGCCTGAAATCCCAAATGAAAAGCGCCAATCGCCGTAACGCCCGCTACGTCATCATCATTGGAGAAAACGAATTAGCTAAAGGTGAGGCAACCGTCCGCAACCTGACAACCCGCGTGCAAAA
>DUEH01000079.1 GCA_011192195.1 Chloroflexota bacterium
CCGCGCCGTCATTCAGCCAGACCGTGTTGGCTCCAACATTCCCGACAAAGGCGTCCAGGTCGCCATCTCCATCCACGTCCCCCAAAGCCACAGCATAGCTAGTGGAACTCCCCAGGCTATTGCCGCTGTCCGTAAAGTTCCCCGCGCCGTCATTCAGCCAGACCGTGTTGGCTCCAACATTCCCGACAAAGGCGTCCAGGTCGCCGTCTCCATCCACGTCCCCCAAGGCCACGTCCATACTACCATTACTACCCCCCAAGCTTTGACCGCTGTCGCTGAAGGTTCCCGCGCCGTCATTGAGCCACACCTTATTGGCAGCGCCACTCTTCCCCACAAAGGCGTCCAGGTCGCCGTCGCCGTCTACATCCCCCAAGGCCGCGGCATAGCTAAAGGAACTCCCCAGGCTATTGCCGCTGTCAATGAATGCACCGAAGCCAAACGGTCGCGCGTGTACACCCGCCCTGAACTGCCATACGGTGGGAGAGAGCGGGCCTGTGCCGGTGATATTCAAGGTCGCGGTGGTAGCGCTAACCTGCACCAACTCGCCCGGTTTGAGGGCGCTGTTGGGGCTTAGCTTGATTTCGCCGCCATTCACGCTAAAAGTTTCGGTTAGCAGCCCGGTTTGCATAGCGTGTACGGCAAAGGTCTGCGCACTGACCGTAGCCGCGCTAATGCTTTGGTTATAGGTGATGCTGACCGTCGTTGTCAGGGGGGCGGTGTGGGTGTTGCTAATGGGGTTGATCCCCTGCATCACCGGTCCCTGGGCGTAGGCGGGCTGGCTTAGAAACAAGCTCGCCATTAGGGCAAATAGAGCCATTACAAGCCCCAATCCCAATCGGGTGGGGGTGGATAGTGTGTGGCGTTGCTTGGATACGTACTTTGACATGGTGATTCTCCTCTTGAAAATAGTGAAAAATTAAAAGTTAAAAGTAACCGTTCACCCTCCTCGTTCCAATGCCCGAAAAGCGGGGCAGACTCTGCCCCGCGTTGGAACGCATATTGGACGCTCTACGTCCGGTTTATGTGGGAAACGCAGAGCGTCCGGGTATTCATTCCCACGCAGAGCGTGGGAACGAGAGGGGGTCTGAACGGTTACAATTCATATTGTACTATTGTATTATCGTTGAATCGCTAAATCGTTGCTCTCTCGCAAAGCGTGGAAGGCTTCTAAAAGAACCTCCGGCGGGTCGCTGTGGTCAATAGCGGCGTCCACGCGAGGCGATTGGGTGGCTTCCGCCGGGTTCAAGCCGGCGCTAATCAGTAATATCTTTATTGACTTGTTAAAAAAGCGGAGATTGTCTAGCGTTTCTGCAACGGGAGCGCCGGGCAAGTTGAGGTCCAGGATCACAATATCGGGTTGGACGGTGTGGGCCAGCGCCAAGAGACCGGCGGCATTGCCAACGCTACCGACAATGCACGCGCCCGGTTCTCTACCGAAGAGAAGCGTTAAAGCTAAACGGGTTTCGGGGTATTGGTTGGCTAATAAAATGCGCACAGGTTCCAGTATCCTTTTTTAGTGCTTCCAGCATACAGGAAACTGATTTGGAGCGCACTGGACAATCGTATAGTCTTGTTTGTACGTTCGTCAGTTTTTTGGGGAAACTTGTACGATCGTACAAGTTTTAAGATATTGGTGAGGGGACAAGGAGACAAGGAGAGGGGGGGACAAGGGGCTGTTAGAGGCGGAAACTCTCCTTGTCCCCCCCTCTCCTTGTCCCCTTGTCATCATTCACCCCCTCATTCTTCAACAAGTCCGTATTTCACGGCTATGGCGGCGGCTTCGGCGCGGTTTGATACGCCCAGCTTGATCAGAATGGCGCTAACGTGATAGCGGGCTGTGGAATGAGAAACGGTCAACTGCGCGGCGATTTCGGCGTTGCTCAAGCCGGCAGCCAGCAAGGCCAACACTTTTTTTTGCCGCTCGCTCAAGTTGTCGCCCGGCAGGTCTGATGAGGGAGCGGTTGATTTTAAGGCCTGGGCAATTGCCGGAGCAAAAGTTGCTTTGCCGGCGTAGGCTGAACGAATGGCGTCGCCCAGCCCTTTAGCTGAAATGTCTTTGAGGATGTAGCCGATGGCGCCGGCCTGTATCATCTTTTCTACTAAATCTTTATTCTGGAAGGTGCTGAGGGCGATCACCTGGGTTTGGGGGTGAACTTTGCGGATGACTTCGGTAGCGGCAATGCCGCCCATCCCCTCCATTTTTACGTCCATCAAAACTACATCGGGCCGGAGTTGGCGGCACAAGAGCAGCGCTTCTTCACCGCTTTCCGCTTCTGCCGCCAGTTCAATATCTTTAAAGAACTGAATGACGTGAGTCAGTCCTCTGCGCACCACCATATGATCGTCAACAATGATCACTTTGATCTTTTTATCAGTCATTTGATCTCCATACAAGACTTACGCAGTTCACCTTCCAGGAAGCTATTTCGAGGTCAAGTTGCTCGAATTATGGAATGATTCTGGGTTAAACTTCAGCTTCCTGGAAGGTTTTTCCCTCAACTGCGTAAGTCCTGTCCATAGTCACCGGTAGACGGTAGACAGGGCTTTTCCCCCGTCTACCGTCTACTGTCTACCGTCTACCCAAAGCAGCGTGACAAAGGTACCTCGCCCCGGTTGCGTCTCGATTTCCAGCGTTGCGCCAATTTTTGTCGCCCGTTCCCTCATAATTTCCAGGCCAAGATGCCCGGCGGGAACGCGGTTCAGGTCAAAACCGCGCCCGTTATCAGAGATGGATAGTATAGCCTGTTCCGGCATACAATCAAAGCTCAGGCTCGACTGGATGGCCTGGGCGTGTTTGGCAATATTATTGAAACTCTCCTGCGTAATGCGATAGAAGGCAATTTGAACGTCGGGCGGCAGGATGCAGTCTCCTTCAATGTCCAGGTTGACCGCTATCTGGCTGCGGGCGCTGAATGCCTTGCTGAGATAGTGAAGTAGTTCGCCGAATTTCTTTTCAGTGAGCGCGGCGGGACGAAGTTCCAGCAGCAGGGTGCGCATTTCAGACAGGGCGCTTTGGTTTAGCAAGCGCAGTTCCGCCAGGACTTGCATCCCGCGTTGAGGGTCTTCCCGCCAGATGTCGGGAGCGGTTTCGGCTATAATGGCGGCGGAGAAAAGGGTCTGGTTCACCGCGTCGTGCAGCTCCTGAGCCAGACGGTTTCGTTCCTCCAGAACGGCGACCTTTTGCGCCTGTTGGTAGAGTTCGGCGTTTTTGATGGCAATGGCAGCCTGATTGGCAAAGGCTTGCAATATTTGAACCTCTTCCTGAGTGAAGCTTTGCGCATCAAAGCGGTCAAGGGTGAGAACGCCAATGGCTTCTTGGCCAAATAAAAGAGGCGCCGCCATTGAGCTGCGAATCTGTTCGGCGTCGGGGAAGGCTTGCCAGTGGGCGCTGGCGCGGACATCAGAGATCGCGTGGGGTTGCCGGCGCTTGAAAACTTGCGCGGTGTGATTCTGACTGTCGAGGGGAATGAGGGTACCGATGAGGGCCGGGTTCAAGCCGACGCCGCTGGCAAGACGGAGATTGTCGCCGTCCTGCAAAAAAAAGCCGACGCTGTCGTAGTGGATGATTTCTCTCAATTGGGCCAGTATCTCGGCTATAACGGCTGTGTGATCCAGGCTGCGGCTGAAGGCCAGCATAGACTGGCGCAAACTTTCGACAATGTTGCGCTGGCGTTGTTCCTCTTCAAAGAGACGGACATTTTGGGCGACGTAGGCTTCCAGTTCGACGGTGCGCTCGGCTACTCGCGTCTCCAGATTCGATACTAAATCGCGCTGTTTGGCGGTTGCCGCGTTGAAGAATTCGGTCAGAAAGCCAATCTCGTCGCGGTAGGCAAGCGAAACCTCAGTCTCCAGATTACCGGCGTTGACCTGTTTTACGCCCTCGAGAAGACTGTTCAGCGGTTTGATCAGGTTGAGGCGGAAAAAGAGGGGAAAGCCAATGAGCGCGAACAAACTGCTGGCAAGGGTAAAATACGCCAGAGGTACGAATATCTGGTGCAGGTAACGGCGAAAATAGAGGTGATAATTTTCTATAATGCCGCCGCTACCGCCGGTAAAGGGGAGATCAGCCGTAAACCGAATGTGATGCGGAGCAATATCCGAGCACCCCGGCGTAGCGCCAATTAACCAGGCGGTGTTCCATGCTTCGTAAATATCATAATTTTGCGTCGCCGGAAGATCATCGTAGGCAATCTCGAAGACGCCGTCCGGATAGAGCGTCAACTGGACAGTGTAGCGCGTTTCCTGAGAATGTAATTCGGGCAGGCGATACCAGGTGACGGTAAATTTATCCGCCGCACTCCTGACAAAAAACCCGCCGGATGATTCATCGAGCCATGCGTTGGAGTTTACAAAATCCACAGCCAGGGGAAAGATAGCCGCTGTAGGGCCATAGCGGTGTTTGATATATTGCCAATTGAGTATCTGATCAAAGCTGATAGCTCCGTCTCTCAAAAGGTAAACCTCGTCCCAACTCTGCCCGTAGAAGGGAAATTCAAACTCCAGCGCCACCCGCGTGTCCGCTAACCCCAGATCAACGCCCAAATCCGGGTCAAAGTGGAAAGGAATCGCGGCCACGTCGTATCCTCTCTGGGGATTGGACCCATTCGACACCTTCGGCAGAGCTTGCACTGCCGAAGGTGTCGAAGTGACAGGCGTAAACCGGATGCTTTGCTTCTCCGCCATAAAGTGGTCGTTCCCGTAAGCGGCAATATAAGCCGGCGTGATAATCCAGGCTATGCTTCCTACAACTGCCAGACCGGCCGCCAGGGTAACGCCAACCAGTTTCACCATAAACGAAGTCGTTTCCGGGAGATAATTGAGGTAGACCAGGGCAAAGGCTATGAGCATAAATAGCATCCCCAGCGAAAGCGTCGCCTCGGCAACGCCGTTTGGCAGAATGCCATAAGCCCTCGAGAGACCGGTCGCGGTTAAGAATAGCGGCATTACGCTGAACAGGAAAAAAGCGCGGGCGGCGTGGGCATCCCGACTGCGCGGACGCCAAAGGTTTCGCCATACTAAACGTTCAGTCCCCCCTCCTCGTTCCCACGCAGAGCGTGGGAACGAGGATCCCGGCGAATCTGACGCGCGCGCCGTTTGCCGAAACAAAATAACAAGGAGCCACAAAAATCCCGTTACCAGAGGATAATCGGCTATGGCGGGTCTGAATTCAGCATACCCTTGTTGAATCATAGTAAAACGGGAGAGCGCAATCTGCGTTTCCCAGAGCGTATAGAGGATTGTCAACCACAGCGCAAACCGCGCTTCCCACGCTTTACCGGGGAACGGAGACGGAAAGCGATAAGCAAACTGCAAGGCAAAGGTCAGGATTAGCGCCAGCGCCACGCCCTCCAAAGGCATAGCGTAGAATCTCAGATTTGGATGCAGGGAAGCGTTCAGGAAAAGGAGCAGGATGTAAGCGGCAATAGAGCTAAAGGCTGCCGTCAACAGCATTGTGGTAATCGGTTTTTGCTCTCGTCGCCAGGTTTTGCGGCTTAGATACAAGAAATAAGCGGCAATGGCGAAAGCCAGGATGAACTGGGTCAAGGTACTGATTGAAGCCGGGGTCAGGTAGATGATTTGCATAAGATGGGTCGCTGCCTTTGATTTCAAGGAGATACAATACGCATTGCTCACCCTTTAGTTTTGAGGGCGCCAAAGAAACCGTCCATCGGGGCATTGTCATAACAATTCCCCTTGCGGCTCATACTAGCAAGCATTTTGTGTTTCGTCAACAATGGGTTTTTATAAATTCGAGGAAAGAATGCAGCAGGAATGTAGTCTTCTTTGATGTTGGCGTCATTCAAATTCTTGCCAGATTGACGATATACCGCTTTGTGAGCGGTTAGTCGTTTTAGGTAATAAAAAAGCTCTGCAACAGATGCAGAGCCTTTTACAGCAAGATTTTTGAGCAATAAGCACAAAAAAAGGGCTTGACTTTTGTAAATCAAGCCCCAAAACAACAAAAGCCCCTGGCCAGATTTGAACTGACGACCGGCCGCTTACAAGGCGGCTGCTCTACCAACTGAGCTACAGAGGCTTAACGAGAAGGGTGGCTAACGGGGCTCGAACCCGTAGCCTCCTGGGCCACAACCAGGTGCTCTACCATTGAGCTATAGCCACCACAATTACAAGGGTGAGGGATGAAGGCAGAAGGATGAAAGGGCAGGAATTATTTCATCCTTCTGCCTTCCGCCTTCATCCTTTTGTATATACCGCATACGGGAGTCGAACCCGTGTCGCCACCTTGAGAGGGTGGTGTCCTAGGCCACTAGACGAATGCGGCTTGAGTAAACAGTAGGGAGTAAGGAGTAGGAAGTTAAGGGAATATCTCCCCTACTCCTTACTGCCTACTCCCTACCACAACAGGTAGCGGGGAGAGGATTCGAACCTCTGACCTCCAGGTTATGAGCCTGGCGAGCTGCCTCTGCTCCACCCCGCAGTATAGGTGCCGAAGGTGGGAGTCGAACCCACACGAGCGTAAAGCCCACTACGCCCTGAACGTAGCGCGTCTGCCAGTTCCGCCACTTCGGCTTATAGTTTTGCAAAAGAAAAACGCCCGGGCCACACGGCGTTTAAGCAAGCGCTATTATAGCGCAATTCCCCTTGAAAGGGCAAATTTCGAGCAAAGCTTTTAGCGATCAGCGGTCAGCGGTCAGCTTCCCTCTCGTTCCCACGCTCTGCATGGAAACGAGAGGAGGAGAGGCGTCTACGGCGCTGACGGCAAATTGGGCGCGTAGAGACTGTTGCCGTTTAGCGCGTACATTTTTTCACCGATTTCATCTACATAAAGACCCTGTAGATTATCAAAGACAATTTCGTCTTCAACTCTGGGCTTGAATTGACGAATAAATTGGCCGTCTTTGCTGAGCTGCACAATTCGCTTATTTCCGGCGTCGGCAATGTAGAGATACTGCACTTCTTCGTCGAGCGCGGTATAAATGGCGGTGGGGTTCTTAAATGGCTCATCCAGGCCGGTAATTTGAAATTCTACAGGTTGACCGCCCGTAAATTTTTGTATTCTACCGTCTTGATGCAGCGCATAGATTGCCCCGTCTATGGCCATATCAACTACGCCGCTCAAATTGACAATGGTTCCTTCAGCGAAGTAGGGATCCGGCGGATTTTCGTAGCCGTTGGCAGTAGGTAAATACCGATAAATCTGATTGGCTCCAGCATCCAGCACGTAAAAGTTGCCAAAATAGCTGCCAACTGCCACCGGATTTTTCCAGGTCTCAATGCCGTTAATGGCAATAGCTGCCGCGCCCCAATCGGGGTCGAACTCAATCAAGCCGCTGCGATCAAGCACCAACAGGTCGCTGGTCTGGCGCCCACCGCCGGAAGGCATCCACACCATATCAATGAGCTTCTCAATTGCCAGATCATCCACTTTTTGGCCTTGCTGCACCAACATCGGCGATCCTTCATCCGGCAGCAGCGTATCGCCAATATCATCCAGAGTATGCTGAAAAACGCGATTCAAGCCTTTGTCCAGAACGTATACGTTCACGCCTTGCACAACAACATTATTCAATTGCGTACCCGCATCCGTATAGTTTCGCAATTCCGGAACGTAGTACAAGCGCTGAACGTTATTGATCTCATCGCGTTGCTCATCTACCACAGTATGCAGCGCGGTTATTTCTTTCTGATCAGTTTTGATGGCGGCGGCTTCGTCCAGATGCTGATCAACTTCAGTAAGCAAGGCTCTGGCCGTTTCCGGCGAAGAGAGTTGCGCCTGCTGATATTTTTGCTCGGCTTGATTCAGGGCGGTCAGGTATTCTTGTTCCTTGTTGTAGCCCTTGTACCAATACATTGCCAAAACAACCATAAGCGCCAACACCGGCAAGCCAAAGGCTACGTACAACAACGCCCTGCGAGAAGGCTGCTTTCCGGCCAGGGGCTGCGCCTGTCGTCCGGCCTGTTTTAGCGATGCCTCATCCGTTGGCGAACCGGGCAGCGCTAATTGCAAAATGGTGTGCAATCCGCCCCCCAAAAAAGCTATCGTCCCTACCACAGCGGCGGTCAATAGCTGCCAGATACGGCTGAAGGGCGACTGTCCTTCAAACTCATCGCGCTCATTGTCCCCGACAGTGTCAAAATCGTCGTCTGCTGCATAAAACTCATCGTCGTCAAAGCAGGCGGCTTGCTGCGGGGCGGGGTCAGGCTGTCGACGGGCAAAGCCTGGTAATTTGGGGCGCGGCATAGCCGCAGGAAGCGCAAAGTGAAAGCCTTTTTCCGCGCTGTCCGTTGCGGTAGACGCGCCGCCCATCGAAACGGGAAGTTTATCCATCAGCGCGCCCAGCGCAGGTTTCAGGTCTTTTCCCTGATTGAATTGCACTACCAACGCAGAAGCGCTCCGGCTGTGAGCCGTTTGAGCCAACTTTCGGGCAATTGTACCCGCTTTTTGCGCGGCAAGCGTCTGCGATACCTGCTGCGTGGACACCTGTCCGGCTAATTGGCTATCGCTTAAAATCACGGCGTCGCCGGGCTGAAGTTGCAGGTGGGTGATGTAGGGTTCCACAAAATGATGAACGCCCAGCGCCGGAGCGTAATCATCGCTCTGACCTCTGTCGCCATCCAACCAGGCCGACTTTTCAGGGTGGCGTCTGATAAAATTATTCAGACTGCTAAAAATGGCGGCGGGGCCAATTTGGGCAATAAACAGATCATCTTCTCGCATTACGGCAGCGGCAACGCCTCCAATGAGCAAATCTTCATTGGCGCTGTTGTACTGGTACAACCATTGATTAGCTGTGTTCACAGCCCGACGCAGCCCCGCCGTAATGCCGCCGCGCGCCGGGTAGTAGGTGTCGCGCACCAGGGCAAGTAGCCGTTTTTCTATCAAATCCAGACCGGCTGCATCGCCCTGCACCTCTACCAGCACAAACAAGTTCCCTTTTGCCATAGCGGTGTCTTTGGGCGCTCTAACCGCGCTTTGATTGTGCGGCGAGTTTTGTTGAGAACCGTCAACCAGAGTAAACTGTTCGATGATTGGGGTTAATTTTGCGTTCATTGTCCATCCCCTTCCTGCTGATGATACAAAGTTATTGCCGCGCTTCTGCCGCAAAGGTAGGTGACGGTCACTTTGCGAATGGCGGCGGGGGTAATGTCTTTTTCATACACGCAGCTTCCCTCGGAACAAAGCCGATTGCTCAAACGGGAAGCCGGGTCGCCGTTGCCAAAATCTACCTCTAATCCG
>DUEH01000008.1 GCA_011192195.1 Chloroflexota bacterium
ATTGGTGGTATCTATGTTTCTGCTCCGGCTGGAAGTAAGTTAGTTGGCGTTGCCAATATTATCTATAAGGACCGCGCCAGCGTCTACAACGCTGCTCCCGGTCAGTAAATTTTAGGTAGTTGTATTATTATATACAGTTGTAGTATGTTCTTTGGAAGGGGGTAGAAATTCTACCCCCTTTTTTTGTGGGAAGCGTTTTGCCATTTGTGTTGCATTTTTTTAGATAAACGTTCCCACCCCCCTCAATCCCCCCGCCTACGGGTGGAAGTTTAAAGCTCTCCCCCCTCGTGAGGAGGGAGTTGGAGGGGGGTGGGGAGTGAATGGTTACGTCTATTATGCTCAAACAATTTTTTAAGGTATTTAGAAAAAAAGAAACAAATAAAATGGTCGCCGTTGTTTCTGGCCTGCCCCGTTCTGGAACTTCAATGATGATGAAAATGTTAGATGTGGGAGGCATTCCCCCTCTAACTGATGAAATCAGAGAAGCCGATGCTGATAACCCCAAGGGATACTATGAGTTTGAGCGCGTTAAAAAGCTTGATAAAGGGGATACGGCCTGGGTAGAAGACGCTGAAGGCAAGGCCGTTAAGGTCATTGCCGCGCTGTTAAAGTATTTGCCCTCAGAATATACTTACAAGGTTATCTTTATGCGCCGTAAGATAAAAGAGGTGCTGGCTTCTCAGAAACAGATGCTTATCAATCGAGGCGAGCCAACCGACTTGGTGAGTGACAAAGAGCTAACTGAACTGTTTGAAAAGCATCTTCAACACATTGAAGTCTGGGCGCATCGACAAAATAATGTTGAGTTTTTGTACGTTAGTTACAATGACTTGCTTGCAAATCCGCGTCCACAGGTAGAACGGGTCAATCAATTTTTGGGAGATAAACTAGATATGGAAAAGATGGTAGAAGTGGTTGACCCCAATTTATATCGCCAGCGTAGGGGATGACTTTTTTATGCACCTCATCATCCAAATCCCCTGCTATAACGAAGCCGACACGCTTCCACAAACCATCGCCAACCTGCCCACTCAGATCCCCGGCATCAAGCGCATTGAAACTCTCGTCATAGACGACGGCAGCAGCGACGATACCGTGTTTGTGGCCCGGCAGTTTGGCGTTGACTACATCATCCGCCATCCACACAACCGGGGATTGGCGGCTGTTTTTCAAACCGGCCTCGACGCCTGTTTGCGCCTGGGCGCGGACATCATCGTCAACACCGACGGCGATAACCAATACCCCGGTCATCAAATCCCCCGTTTGATTGAACCTGTCTTACAGCGCAAAGCCGATATAGTCATCGGCGACCGGCAGACGCATACTATTCAACACTTCTCGCCGCTCAAGCGATTTTTGCAGCAGTGGGGCAGTTGGGTGGTTCGTTTAGCCTCTGATACCGGCGTCCCCGACGCCACCAGCGGCTTCAGAGCCTTCAGCCGCGACGCCGCAATGCGTCTGACCATCTTCACCAAATACACCTACACTCTCGAAACCATCATCCAGGCCGGCAAAAAAGGGCTGATCGTCGCCAGCGTCCCCATCGAAGTAAACGCGCCCCTTCGTAAATCCCGCCTCATCAAAAGTAACTGGAGCTATATCAAGCGCAACGCGTCCACCATCCTGCGCCTCTACACCTTTTATGAACCCTTGAGAACCTTCTTTTACTTCAGCCTGCCCTTTTTTCTCGCCGGTCTGTTCTTGCTGGGGCGTTTTTTCTATTTCTACCTCTCCGGCGTTATCAATACGATGGGCCGCTACGTGCAATCCGTCACCATCGGCGGCACGCTGCTTACTTTGGGATTGCTCATCTTCATCATAGGCGTCATCGCCGATTTAATTGCCGCCAATCGTATGTTGATGGAAGAGACGCTTTACCGCATAAAACGCCTGGAAGCAGATGGCGCAGACCCCATTCCCCACCTTGTTTCCGTAAATAAAACAAAATCGTAAATATTAAATCTCCCCTGTCTGTGCTATAATTTCAGTGTGCACCTTCGGGTTTTATAGCTATTCCGGCGGCGAAATCCCTCGATTGCCGAGAGACCGCTGACCGCCGACGGTTGACCGCTGAAAATGAATTTTGCGGCGGTCTGCGGTTAGCCGTCGGCGGTCAAACGTTGCAGAAGGACAATGTCTTCATCACCTGATAATCCCACAACCTCACAAACCGATAACCTCATCGGCCAACAACTTGGCGCCTGCCAAATCATCAAAGCGCTTGGCCGGGGAAGAATGGCGCGCGTCTACAAAGCCTGCCACGCCGACCTGGATCGCTACGCTGCTATAAAAGTCATCTCCTGGGGATTGAGTGAAGACCTCGCCCTCACAGGGCGTTTTTTGCAGGAAGCGCAAACACTTGCCAGCCTTCAGCACTCCGCCATTGCCGCTATTTACGACTTTGGCAGGTACGATCAAGGCTATTATCTGGCGATGGAGTACATTGACGGCGAAGACCTGGCGCAGTTTATTGCCCGTGAGCAGAATATTTCGCCCGCTAAAATTCAATCACTCATCAGCGACATAGCCGCTGCCCTTGACTACGCTCACGCTCACGGGGCGCTTCACAAAAACTTAAAGCCTGCCAATATAATGCTCAACAAAAGCGGGCAGGCCATCCTCAGCGATTTTGATCTGGCAATGCTGCCCCGTAATTTGGATGCAACTTCTCTGGGCAACGAAATTGGCGCGCCCTTTTACACAGCGCCGGAGCAACTGTTTTCTATCGCCAACGTCTCGCCCGCCAGCGACATCTATTCGTTGGGCGTGATTTTATTTGAACTGATTACCGGCGTGCGTCCCTACCAAGGCGATTCTCCGCTGGGTGTGGCCTTGAAACATATTAACGCCCCTATTCCAAACGCGCAGGATTTTACGCCAAAAACGTCAAACGCGGTCAACGTTATCATTCAAAAGGCAATGGCTAAAGAGCCGGAAGCGCGTTTCAGCGTCGCAACCGAAATGGCTCAAACGCTGTCCGATGTGTGGGATACTTCGGCGCTGCCCCTGTTACAATTTGGCGCCATAAAAACTGTTTCGCTGCCCAATGGAAACGCAAGCGAGTCTATCTCTGCCGCTACAGTGCTTCATCCCCCCGGAAACTACAGCAAATGGCTTTGGAGCGCCGCTGCAATCTTTTTTCTGGCTGTTTTGAGCGTGGGTGTGTGGTTTAGCGTGCAAAGCCCTGAACCAACGCCTGGTATTCCTGCGCCAACTCAGCTCATTGCCGCTGACATCAATACGCCTGTTAATACGCCAACGCCCTCTCCTGTTGCTACGCTTGCGCCCACCGAAAGCCTTGTGGTGATAGCGCCGTTGCCCACGCCAAAAGCCTCATTTACCCCTCCGCCGCCCATCTCCACGAATACGGTTGCGCCTTCGCCCACGCCATCGCCATCGCCTCTGCCGCCTACTGCCGCGCCAAGCGCTACGCCCACCAAAACCGCTGCGCCGGTCTTTCCTGCCGACACGCCTACTTCCACAAATACTCCCACTACCGCTGAACTTCTGGACGCGCTGAAGGGGGAAATTCTCTTTAAAACTGATCGCGCCGGGCGCGTGGAAATCTATCAAATGAATCCTGACGGTTCCGAGCAAGAACCCTTGGAACCGGAACGCGCTTATCTTTATAATGAAGCGGTGCGCTGGGAAGCTTTTTCGCCGGATGGGCAAGAAACCATTGTAGTGCGCGGTGAATCTCAGATTGATATGTGGCGGGCCAACATCAGCACCGGCCAGGAAGCGCGCATCACCAACAACCCCGCCCCGGATTACGATCCGGTTTGGTCTCCCACCGATAACCGCATCATCTTTGTTTCAGACCGCACCGGCAGCGGCGATTTGTACATTCGCGCGTTGGATCGCCCCGGCGAAGACCGGCTGACGATGAATGAAGAGGATTTTGACAAACATCCCTCCTGGTCGCCCGATGCTAAAAAAGTAGTTTTCTGGTCTGATAGAGGTTGGGAAAAAAACTGGCAAATTTGGGTGTATAATCTGGAAACCGGCGCAGAGACTAATTTATCTAATAATGCCTTCAGAGATTGGGACCCGGTTTGGGTGAAGTAAAGTATGGAGATTAGTAGTTTTGTAGAGGGGAGAGCAAAGTGAGTAGGTAGACGCTTTCTTGCTACGTTGCAGAGCCGTTGGAATGTATGGGCAGGGCGATGGTGAAGGTGCTGCCTGTGTTTACTTTGCTTTCTACCCACACTCTGCCGCCGTGTCGTTCTACAATGGCTTTTACAATTGAAAGTCCCAGCCCGCTGCCGGGGACCTCGTTGGCTTCAGCGGCGTGAGCGCGAAAGAATTTGTCAAATACCTGGGGGGCTGTTTTGGCGGGAATGCCAATACCGGTATCTTTGACCGCGATCAAGGCTTCGTTGCCGCTGGTGGTCAGTAAAAGGGAAACCTGACCGTGAGGCTTGGTATATTTGATGGCGTTCTCTATCAGGTTGTCAATCGCTCTGGTGATTAGCGTGGGATTGCCGCGCGTTATAGCCTTGCTATCATTGGCATGTAGAGAAAATTCGATGTTTTTGGTAGTTGCCATTCGTTTGAAGGTCTCAAAAGATTTTTTCAAGGAACTGTTTAGCGCGATGTCCGTTTTGTACAAACTTTTTAGACTTTCCAGCCGAGTCAATTCCAACAGGTCTTTAATGAGCATGCGCATTTGGTCAACAGCCATTCTCATAAAGCCTAAATCTTCCAGTTGAAGATCGCTTAGCGGCCCGTCAATTTGCAGCAGGTCAATGTGACCCTTTATGGTTGCCAGGGGAGCCGCCAGGTCATGCGTAAAAGTGTCAATGAACTCTGTTTTCATTTTGTCAAGGGCTTTCAGGGCGCTAATATCGTGCATAATTGCCATTCTGCCCACATCCGGTACGTCAATCAGGCTGGTTAACAGCGTGTGTCCGTTTGACAGTTGTAGTTCGCCGCCGCTTAAAGGACTTGAGTTGAATAACGCTACCAGATCGTTCAGATGCGTGACGCTGTCCAGCGCCCGGTCTTTCCAATTGTCGGGTGTTACCTGCAAGGCTTTTTCTGCGGCGGGGTTCATCAGTAGGATCTTGTGGTCTTCTCCGTAAACAACAACAATGGCGTCCTGGGTTCCGTTGATGATGGCTGAAAGCGTCGCCCGTTCCGCTTCTGATTGTCTGAAGAGTTGGGCGTTTTCCAGCGCAATGGCCGCTTGCCAGGCGATAGCGTTGAGTAAAGAGAGGTCTTGCCCCTTGAAATGCTCAGCTTCACTGTGATTGATTGTCAACACGCCGGCTACGCGATTCCGTCGCGTGAGGGGGGTGGCAATAACTGAGCGGGCGGTGTAAGGCTGATTGGGGAAGGTGTACCAGCGATCATCTGCCTGCGTATCATTGATAATGTCTCCCCGGCCATGTTTCAAAACCCAACCGGCAAAGCCTTCGGTTAGAACCTGTCCCACAATCTGATGAGCGCGGGCGTCGGAGACATCCTTGCGCTGCAAGATGTATTTAGAAATCCTGTTCTCCTCATCAAAAAGCATGATCGAGCCGCTGATTGCTTTGAAGTGTTTAATGGTCAAATCAATGACTCGCTGGAGCATCCTGTCCAGATTCAGGTCTTTGTTCAACTCATCGCTTATTTGATTGAGTAAATTTAACTTTTCTTGCATTGCGTGACTCTGGCGCTGGGGTCATTGAATGGGATTGGCGCAAAGGATAGAAAATCTAACCACGAATAGCGCTAATTTACACGAATATAAAAATTCGCTAACGGACACCCTTTAAATTTGATGTTGATTTCGCTGGCAAAATTGCGTTCTGGCGACCTGACCGCAGACGGCWGACCGGTGACCGCCGAGAGGCTTAACAAGTTGGTTTTTACGGCGGTCTACCGTCTGCGGTCTGCGGTCAGATCGCCAGAACGCAATTTTGCCAGCGAAATCAACGTCAAATTTAAAGGGTGTCCGTTAGCAAATTTGCAACAAAAAAGGAGGAGTGTATGACCGTAGTTTGCCGAGGCGTGCGCGGCGCCACCACCGTTGAAAACGACACCCGCGAGGAAATTTTGGCCGCAACCGAAGAACTTTTGGAATTGATGATCGCGGCCAATGGGCTTCAGGCCGATGACGTAGCCAGCGTCATCTTTACCACTACCCCGGATTTGGTGTCTGAATATCCTGCTCTGGCGGCCAGAAAACTTGGCTGGCTCGATACCGCCCTGTTATGCGGTCACGAAATGAAGGTGCCACACGGCTTGCAAAAGTGCATCAGAATTTTAGTATATTGGAATACGGCAAAAAGTATCAAAGAAATTCAACATATTTACATCAAAGAGGCGGTAACGCTCCGCCCGGACAAGGCGGCAAGCGCCGCAGGCCGGGGGGCCGGGGGGGTGTCCCCCCATTCTCTCTCCTCTTCAAGAAACGGATGAAACATCCTCGCAGAATTAAAAGCTGATTGCTGAAAGCTAAAAAGGAGCAAAACACAAAATGATCATCATCATGAAAATGAATGCGACGCAAGAACAAATTGATACCGTAAAAACGCGCGTGGAAGAGTTGGGGTTGGAAACGCACCTTTCTTCCGGCGAAGAGCGCACTATTATCGGCATCGTTGGTGATAAAAGCCGGGTGGTGGAAGATAATTTCATTCGGATGACCGGCGTAGAGCGGGTTATGCCGGTCAGCCGTCCCTTCAAACTTGCCAGCCGAGACTTTCACCCTAAAAATACCATCGTCAACGTGAAAGGCGTTGAAGTTGGCGGTGAGCAGATCGTGGTAATGGCCGGGCCCTGTTCGGTAGAGAGCCGTGAACAAATATTTGAAATTGCCCACGCTGTGAAAGAAGCGGGCGCAACAATGCTGCGCGGTGGCGCTTTCAAACCGCGCACATCGCCCTACAGCTTTCAGGGAATGGGTGAAGAGGGGTTGAAACTTCTGGCCGAAGTCCGCGAAGCAACCGGCTTGCCCATTGTTACTGAAGTAATGGCTCCCGCAGACCTGCCTCTGATAGAACAATACGCCGATGTCTTGCAAATTGGCGCGCGCAACACCCAAAACTACGCCTTGCTCAAAGCGGTTGGCCGTTCTCGCCTGCCAGTTTTACTAAAACGTGGTATGATGAGTACAATAGAAGAATTACTGATGAGCGCCGAATATATTCTGGCCTACGGTAACGAAAACGTTATGCTCTGCGAGCGCGGCATTCGCACTTTTGAAACCTACACCCGCAACACTCTGGACATCAACGCCGTCCCCGTGTTGAAGGAACTGACTCACTTGCCGGTAGTGGTTGACCCCAGTCACGCCGCCGGAAAATGGAGTCTGGTGGGCTCGGGCAGCCTGGCCGGCGTTGCCGCCGGCGCCGATGCGCTCATCATCGAAGTACACAACCACCCTGAACGGGCGGTCTCCGATGGCGCGCAATCGCTTAAACCGCACCGTTTTGCTGAATTGATGCAGCAAATCAAAGGTGTTGCCGCCGCCGTTGGCAGAAACGTTTAACAAATGACGAGTTACGAATGACGAGTTACAAATGGCCGATAGTTCAGATAATTCGTAACTCGTAGCTCGTCATTCACCATTTTTACTGGAGGTGCATTTTCGAAGCGGAAATTGACTTTACCTTGAAAGACGCCCAAATTACTCTGGTTGGACTGGGGCTGATGGGCGGTTCGCTGGCAATGCGCTTGAAGCAGGACCAAACTTGTCGCGTTGTAGTTGCGTTGTTGCGTCGGGAAGAAGCAGCGCGGGAAGCGGAAAGCCTGGGCGTAGTAGACCGCGCCACCACCAACCCCGCTAACGCCCTGCGCGACGCCGACATTGTTATCTTTGGCACGCCGGTGCGAATTTTACTTAAACAACTACACACCTTCGCCGATTTCTACAAATCGGGAGCCATTATCACCGATATGGGCAGCACCAAACGCGCCATCGCCGCTGAAATGAGTAAGCTGCCGCCGCGCGTGTACCCCGTCGGCTCACATCCAATGTGCGGCAAAGAGGTAGCTGGTTTATCTGCCGCAGAAGCCACTTTGTACCAAGACGCAACCTGGATCATCAGCCCGCTTTCGCGCACGCCACAGGGGGCCATCAAAATCCTTCGGGAGTTGGCCTTATCGCTTGGCGCCAGACCGCTTGGGCTGGAGCCGGATCGCCATGACAAATTGACCGCTGCTATCAGCCACGCGCCCTACCTGCTTTCGGCGGGCCTGGTATTAGCCGCCCAAACCGTGGCCGATGAAGACGAAACGCTCTGGAAAGTAGCCGCTTCCGGCTTCCGGGACACCTCTCGCATTGCCGCCTCTGATGTTAATATGATGATGGATATTCTGCTGACCAACAAAGATGCGGCAAGCGATATGTTACAGCGCATACAGCAGCAGCTAAACGCCCTGGTCCAGGCCCTTTCCACCGATGACGAAGACGCCCTGCATTCCTTGTTGCAAACCGCCGCCGCCCAGCGTCGCGCCTTGTACCAATGAACAATTAGCAATTATCAATGAACAATTTGTCTTGTTCCCAAACCCTGCTTGGGAACAAGGAATAATTTCACTCGTCACTCGTAGTTCGTGGTTCATAACTTAACAAGGAATAAACAATGCCTTTAACCCTAAAACCTGCAACTAACCTGACCGGCGTCATCACCGTTCCCGGCGACAAATCCCTCTCGCATCGCGCGGTGATGTTCGCTTCTTTAGCCAAAGAAAAGTCGCGTATATCGGACTGGCTTCCGGCGGGCGACTGCTGGGCCACTGTGGAAGCAATGCGCGCGCTGGGCGCGCAAATTGACGTTCTTTCGCAAGACGAAACCGGCGCCGAATTAGTGATTCACGGCGTCGGCCTACAGGGACTTAAATCCCCTGATAAACCGATCAACTGTCGCGGTTCCGGCACCACAATGCGCTTATTGGCCGGAATTGTGGCCGGTTTACCTTTGGACGTGACCCTGACCGGTCACGAAGGGCTTTGCCGCCGACCAATGCAGCGCGTTGCCCGCCCCCTGAGATTGATGGGCGCAGACGTACAAACCCGCGATGGCCGCCCGCCGATGCGCATCAGGGGAGGCAAACTCTCTGGCATTGACTATGAAATGCCCATTGCCAGCGGGCAGATCAAAAGCGCCATCTTGCTGGCCGGACTTTTTGCCGAAGGCGAAACGGTGGTGCGCCAACCCGGCCCCGCCCGCGACCACACCGAGCGCTTGTTGCAAGCGCAGGGGGTATCGCTGGCCTCGATAGGGAAAGGCGCAATCCGCCTTTCACCGCCGCAACAGCCTTTACGCCCCCTCACCCTCGCCATCCCCGGCGATTTCTCCTCGGCAGCCTTTCCCCTGATTGCCGCCCTTCTGGTTCCCAACAGTCATTTAAAAATTGAAAGCATCAACGTCAACAGCACCCGCACCGGCCTGCTGGATGTTTTACAAAAAATGGGGGCGAAAATTACCCTGAGCAATCCCCGCGAAGCCGCCGGAGAACCGCTGGCCGATTTAGAGGTACAAAGCAGCGCGCTTCGCGGCGTAGAAGTGCAGGGCGATACCGTTGTGCGGATGATAGACGAATTCCCCATCTTTGCCGTCGCCGCCACGCAGGCTCAGGAGCGCACCATTGTTCGCGATGCGGCAGAACTGCGCGTTAAAGAGACAGACCGCATCAAAGCCACCGTAAATGAGCTGCGCAAAATGGGCGCTCATCTTATCCCCCACCCGGACGGCTTTGAAGTTCACGGCCCCACCCCTCTCAAAGGCGCAGTGGTAGACAGCGACGGCGACCATCGTCTGGCAATGGCCCTGTCCGTAGCCGGATTGATTGCCAAAGGGAAAACCACCGTTAAAAATGCGGGCGTCATCGGCGACAGCTACCCCGGCTTCACCACGATGCTCAAAGAAATTGGCGCGGAGGTATCCGAATGATCCACATCAATGGCGCAACTAAATTAGTGGGCATTTTGGGCTGGCCTTTGAGTCACACGCTTAGCCCGTATATGCACAACGCGGCTTTTCAGTCTTTGGAGTTGAACTGGGCATATCTTCCTCTGCCCACTGCCCCGGAACAGATAAAAGATGCCGTCGGCAGTTTGCAGACCTTTAATTTTGTGGGCGCAAACGTAACCGTGCCGCATAAGCAAGCCATTATGCGCTATCTGGATGAAATTGATTCGGTTGCCCGCAACATTGGCGCGGTGAACACCATTGCCGTCCGCGATGGAAAAACCTTTGGCTGCAACACTGATTGCTACGGCTTTCTGGAATCGCTCATCGAAGCCGATTTTAACCCCAAAGGCGCGCGATGCCTGATTTTGGGCGCGGGCGGCGCAGCGCGGGCAACCGTGTTTAGCTTGGCGCAGGCCGGAGCCGCCACCGTTGCCGTGTACAATCGCACCGTTGAACGCGCCGCTTTTCTGGTTGACGACCTGCAAAACGAATTCGGCAGCGTTGAGTTTTCTTTCGGCTCATTAACATCAGAAGACCTGCGCGTCGCTAACCATCATTTTGACCTGATAGTGAACACCACCTCGGTGGGAATGACGCCCGCCGCAGAGAAAAATCCCTGGCCTAAGAACATCCCCTTACCCAACGCCGTTGTCTGCGACCTGGTTTACAACCCGCTGGAAACCCAATTTTTACAACAAGCCAAAGCCGCCGGACTAAAAACCATAGACGGCGTGGGAATGTTGGTTCATCAAGGCGCCAAAGCCTTTGAAATCTGGACAGGCCAACCCCCGCCCACAGACCTGACCCGGCAGGTGATTTTAGAACAATTACAGGCGCGGAAACGCAAGTGATTTACGATTGTGGATTTACGATTTACGATTGGCATGCGGTTTTTTAATCGTAAATCCAAAAGCGTAAATCCAAAATCGTAAATCCAAAATCGTAAATCCAAAATCCAAATGGGAGTTTTGATGTGGAAATTCTAGGCGGCCCCCTCTTTGCCGTAGCCGGGGCAGGCGAATCCCACGGCCCGGCGATGACAAGCATTGTCTTTGGCTGCCCGCCGGGCTTGCAAGTGAGTCGGCGGGCGTTGCAGAAATATCTGGATCGCCGGCGACCGGGAGGCAGTAAACACGGCACGCCGCGCAATGAAGCGGACAAAGTGATTTTTCTGAGCGGCCTGTACAGTGAGGACGCAACGCGCCTTCTCTCCGGCCCGGAAATCGCCATTGAAATTGAAGGGCAGACAACCCACACCCAAGCCTACGAAGAAGGCTTCACCACCGGCGAGCCAATTGCCGTCATTGTACTTTCGGCCTCCAAAAAATCGCGGGACTACGCCCAATTTGCCGGGCCGCGCGGCGAAGTTCGCCCCGGTCACACCGATTTGCTCAAGTATCACAAATCGCGCGGCTTTGTAGATGTGCGCGGCGGCGGGCGTTCCAGCTATCGTTCCACCATCTCTGATGTGATTGGCGGCTCCATTGCCCGTTTGTATCTGGCGCAGCGCTTTGGGGTGGCCTTTCTCTCTTCTATTGCGCAGGTGGGGACGCTAAGGGCTTCGCGTAGTCTGGGCGAGCATTTTGAGCAGGTTTTTCAGCAACAGAACAGTTGGCAAATTTCGCAAGCGGAAATTCACCGGGTTGAAGCGCAACTTGCCGCCGCTGAAATCTACAGTCTGGACACTGACTTTGTCCGCCAAGCCGTTCAATTGATCAAAGAGGCGCGGCAAGAGGGAGATTCTCTGGGGGCGATGGTGGAAGTAGTGGCGGTAAATGTTCCGCCATTAGTGGGCGACCCGCTCTACCAAAGCCTGAAACTGCGGCTGATGGGAGCGCTGGGTGGGTTGAACGCCGCCCAATCCTGCGAAATTGGAGATGGCATTGCCGTTGTGTCGCGCCGGGGGAGCGAGAACAACGACCCCATTCGGCAAAGCGGCTACCAGCGCAATAGTCACGGCGGGTTGATCGGCGGCGTGACTACCGGCGCGCCGCTGGTGTGTCGGGTGGGTTTAAAGCCCACCTCTACCATCAACAAACCGCAGCTATCGGTGCGAAAAAATCTGGAAGAAATTGATTTTCAGCTTCAAAAAGGCCGCCACGATCCCTGCGTTGGCGTGCGCGCCGGCGTAACGCTGGAATCCAGAATGGCTATCGAGGTGATGAACGCGGTGTTGATGCAGCAATCGGCGCGGGTGGAGGGGGAGAGTTTTAGATTGTTTTAATGTGGGGGGAGCTATCGAAAAAATCTAATGGGGCAGATGCCGCTATTGGCTATCGGCTCAAATTCGTGGTGGTCAGAGCTGACCAGCTCAGAGTGCATCTGATTGCTCAAGGCAATGGCAAAGCAATCGGCTAAAGAAAGATGATGATTGGCTTTCAACTTGCCAACTTTCTGGCAGAAGGCGGAATCCATATCTTCTCGTCTAATGAGTCCTGTCGCCATCAAATCGCTAATAGCTGATTGCGCGGTTGCTTTATTAGAGACGCGGAGAAAATCGTAGTAGACTTCACACAGGTTGATAGCGTGTACCAGGCAGGTGTTGTGAGGGTTTAGTAAAAGGGATTCAACAACTTCTGCTCCTGTTTCGTCACGCAGACAGGCAATAAGGGCGCAGGCATCAAAAACAAGGCGCATAATTATCTCTCTAAAGCTATCTCTTCCTGTTTTTGTTGGGCAAAAGATTGGCTGCTGGTGGGGACAAAAGCGTATTTACCGCGAGGAGATTGCTTTTGCACGGATGCTTGATTTGGCGCGACCTCTTCCGAATTGAGCTGCCATTTTTGCAAAAGTAATTGCACTAATTGAGATTGTTCTTGCGCGCTCAATTTTTCAACACTTTGCCATACCTGGGTTAAAGTTGCCGGTGACACGTTATATCTCCTGACAAGAATTGATGCTGTGATTGTGGCATTGCGTTGGGATGGAGTCAAGATGCAAAATACAGTAAATCAAAATATTATTTTGACCGGCTTTATGGGGACGGGAAAATCATCGGTGGGGAGGGCGTTGGCGGAGCATTTGGGTTGGCTTTTTTTGGATATGGACGCTCTAATCGAGAAACGCGAAGGGCGCTCTGTTCGCCGGATTTTTGAAGAAGCAGGGGAAGCGACCTTTCGGCAACTGGAAAGCGACCTGTGCCGTGAGCTTGCCGATTGGCGCGGTTACGTGATTGCCACCGGCGGCGGAACGCTGGTCAATCCAAAAAACTTGGCGACGCTGGCAAGGCATCACATTGTCTGTCTGGACTGCGAGCCGGAAACCCTGTGGGAGCGTTTAGCGTTTGCCGATGATCGCCCAATGCTGGACAGCGCGGACAAGAAAACGCGCCTGCTCAACTTACTGCAAGCGCGCCAACCCGCCTACGCCCGTATTCAGCATCACGTAGACGCTACGCGGCTTTCGATTGATGAGGTGGTGGACAAGATTTTGCGAATGGGCGAATAGGCGAATGGCGAATTTATCCATTCGCCATTCGCCATTCGCCATTCGCCTATTCGCCTATTCGCCTATTCGCCTATTCGCCTATTCGCCTATTCGCCTATTCGCCTATTCGCTCATTCGATCAGGTCGCCAATGACCACCAGCCGGTGCGTGTCAATGAGGTAGGGATAGCAGGTTTGCAGAGTGGCAACCGGCTCGGTGGTAGGGAGCATTACGCTGACTTCGGTGGGGTCAATGATGCGTTTTTCACGCACAACGTAGGTGTATTTGGCTTCTCCGGCGTAAATATGATATTCGTCGCCCGGTTCCAGATCATCCAGATAGCGAAATATCTCGCCAAAGATGTCGTTGTGAGCGGCCAGATACAGATTGCCTCTTTGCCCGGGATGGGCGGAGTTGGGTAAGTGACCCACGCCCTTTTTTAAGTCTTCCCAGGATACGCCGTCAATGATGGGGGCGTCCACATTGAGTTTGGGAATGACAATGCGTGTGGCTTTGGCCGCTTCTTGCTTGGGAATGGCAATAGCGGCGGGGGGGGAAGGCTGCACCCAATTTTGCAGATGCGCGGGAATATCCGGCGCCGCCCCGCCCGATGCGGTGGGAGGCGTGTGTCCGCCGGGCAGACGGCCAATGTCAAAAATGAGATTGTCCTGAGCCTCGCCAAAGGGTTGCGGCTGGGCATCGGCGGCTTTGAGGGATTGCTGGGGGACGAGCGCTTGTGATAAGGCTATCCGGTTGCGGCTCAGGTCTCTGGCTTCCACAACTTCTTGATTCAGATCGCGCAGGTTGAGGTAAGAGACAAGCAGCACCGCCACCAGACCAACAACCGCGCCAACTTCAAAAGCCAGCAGAACTTTATCGCGCAGCGACCTGTTTTCAGGCGGTGATGCGGCAGCCCGCCCTGCTTTTAGGGGGAAAAATTGAGGGCCGTTCATCAAAGCGGCGTTGCTTGCCGTAGCGGTAGCGACGCTTGCGGGCGGAGAGGCGTCGTTGCCGCCTAACAAGGCCATATTGGTTGAAGCCCCTTCCGATGACAGGCGTAAGAAACGCTCTTGACGCGCCTCTCGCTGTTTTATGCGCAAGATTTGTTCCAACTCTTCTACGCTTAATTTGTTGAGTTTGTCTTTTTTCTTAAACATAAGCGCTTGTTTTTAGTTACCATAATAAGTTTGCATAAGTCTATTTTAGGTAAAAAATGACTTTTGTCAAGAGAGAGCCGCACCGCTTTTGCTACAATTATAAATAAGTGTATAATGGCTTGTCCTGATTTATTTTAGTTGTTGTTTCTCAGTTATTAGGTGTTGGTTATCAAGAAACAGTAAGCTAAAGGCTGAGCGCTGAAAGCTGACTGCCGTTTTTAGGAGGAAAATCAATTGATAGTTGCATTGCAAATTGTTCAAATTATTATTTCCATTACGCTCATTGCGCTGGTTCTTTTGCAAGGGAAAAGCGGCGGTTTGGGCGGTATCTTTGGCGGCGATGGCGGCGTATACAGAACCCGACGCGGCGTTGAAAAATTGGTATTTCAGGCCACCATCGGCGTATCGGCGGCCTTCTTTTTAGTTTCAATTTTAATTGTTGTGTTACCAGGATAGTTTTTTCGTCTTAAAATTACACCTTACACGCTTGTTTTCAATGCACAAAGGGCTATAATCCTTTGTGCATTGTTGTTTATAGCCTCTACATCATTTACGATTTACAATTTTGGATTGACGATTAAGGTTGCACGCCAAAACCAATCGTAAATCGTAAATCGTAAATCCTAAATCCAATGGGACAATACGTACGCTGGCAGGCCATTATCGCTTTTGCGGGAGCAGTCCTGCTAATCGCTTATCTCAATTCCATTGCCATCATCAAGACCACCGTCATTGTACCCGCCGAAGGCGGCATCTATCGTGAGGGCGTGGTTGGTGCGGTGCAGTATCTCAATCCCTTGCTGGCAGAATACAATCCGCTGGACCAGGACGTGAGCAGTCTGATTTTTGAAGGCTTGACCCGCGAGAATGGTTTGGGCAACCTTGAGCCGGTATTGGCCAACACCTGGAGCGTTTCCGCCGACGGGCGCGTCGTTGTTTTTGCGCTTCGGCAGGATGTGAAATGGTCTGATGGCGTTCCCTTCACCAGCGACGACGTAATTTTTACCCTCGATCTCATTCGCTCACCGGAATTTCCCGGCAACGCTGCCTGGCAAAGCGCTTGGCAGAGCGTCAAAATTGAGAAGGTGGATGATTACACTCTTCGTTTTACGCTGGACGAGCCTTTCCCTTCTTTTCTCCATTACACCACCTTTGGTATTTTACCCCAACATATCTTGAAAGGCGTTTCGGCGCGTCAGTTGCTAACTCATCCTTTCAACCTTTCGCCAATTGGAACCGGGCCTTTTAAATTGCAAGAAGCTACTAACCGGCGCCTTCTGTTGACGCGCAACCCCCGTTATACTGGTCAACCCAGCCGAATAACGCAGTTGGAATTCAAATTCTACCCCGACGCTGAAGCCTTGTACAGAGCCTTTTCACGTAGAGAGATTGATGGATTGGGACAATTTACGCCGGATACCCTTGCCCGGCTGGAGAGCGCAGGGGACGCGCAGTTTTTTAGCGGCGTTTTGCCCCGGCAGGGAATTGTGTATCTGAACTTACAGCAAGCGGAAGCGTTGCCCTTTTTTCAGGATGCCGTCCTTCGACGGGCGCTGCTGATGTTGGTGGACAGGCAGGCGATGATTGACGCGGCAATGGGAGGACGCGCAATTTCGGCGAATGGCCCCTTTTTACCCTGGAGTTGGGCCAACAACCCTTCGCAGCCCTATCCTGCCTACAATCCCGCGCAGGCCATCGAAATATTGGACGCCGCCGGATGGCTGGACAGCGACGGCGACGGCATCCGCGACAAAGACGGACAGCCCTTTGCCTTCACTTTACTGGTCAGCAATAATCCTGTCCAGCGTCGCGTGGCTGAAAATCTGGCCGAACAGTGGCAAAAGGCGGAAATTGCCGTCAGCGTTCAATCAAGCGATGACGAACTGGCGCAATTGAAGGCCCGTCAATTTGAAGCGGCGCTAATTGAAGTTGAACTTCCGGGCGATCCAGACCCCTACCGCTTTTGGCATCAGACCCAGATTGAAGACGGGCAGAACTTTGCCGGATGGGATAACATTCCGGCTTCAGAGGCATTGGAAGCGGGCAGAACAGCGCTTGAACAAGACCAACGCATTGCGCCCTATTACACCTTTCAGCAAATTTTTGCCGAAGAACTTCCTTCTTTGGTGTTGTACCATCCGGTTTACACCTACGCCGCGCAAGACACGCTAAAAAATGTGCAGCTTCCTTTGTTGACAACCCCGGCGGACCGCTTTAAGACCATCAAAGATTGGTACTTGTTGACCCGGCGCGTCATTGAATCCACCATCGGCGAACAGTTTTTGAAGGACGAATAACGAATGACAAAGAACAAGGGGCAAATGACCAATGACAAATGACCAAAGCGAAGAAACCAGCTTTCACGTCCGCTTTGCGGAAACAGATTTGATGGGAATTGTTCACCATTCTGCCTATCTGGTTTGGTTTGAAGAAGCGCGCAGCGCGTTTATGCGCGCTAAAGGAACCAGTTACACCGCCTTTGAAGCCGAAGGCGTTTCGCTGGCTGTTTCCGAGGCGGAAGTGCGTTATATCGCTCCGGCCAAATATGACCGCCTGATAACCGCGCAATGCCAGGTGGATGAGGTGAAAAGTCGGAAGATTACATTTAGCTACACGGTGTTTGATGCGGAAACCGGTCAAAAATTGGCAACTGGCGTCACTAGACATATCTGCATCACCAGAGATGGCAGAATGACGCGCGTTCCCGATGAATGGCGTAAGATGTTTATCAGTTTCCAGGGGACTTCTTGAGGTGACATAATTACTTGATCCATTGTTACAATTTATGACGAGTAACCTGATTTCTTTTGACTGCGTAAGTACTGTATGTTATAGTTAGGCGTGTTTAGGTCGGTAATTAGCGTCAATTAGGAGTAATAATATGGCAACTCTAGTAGCCCAAATGACAAAAGATGAATTAGTAAAAATCATTGAGACTACCATTGAGCAAAAATTCATCAACCTTTTTGGTGATCTTGATGAAGAGGTAGAAATTAAACAAGTTGTTCGTGACAGGCTCTTACGTCAGAAACAAATGGTTGCTCAAGGGGAACGAGGGGAGCCATTTGATGCCATTGTACAGCGACTTGGATTAAGATAAACACTATGGTAACTACCAAGGCTCAGGTGCGACGCACTTAACAAATTGCTTTTTCTGGCAAATAACTGTCCAATACAGTCAAAATTTGCACTTGAAAACCGTTTCGTGAAGTGCGTTGCACCTGTTTCCGCTTGTGGCTGAGTAGTTACACACTATGTATGAAATTCGGATTTTAGATGAGACGATACACGATTTACAGCGATTGGATAAAGCTGTTGGTCGCCGTGTCGTGAAACGCATTAATTGGTTAGCGACTAATATGGATAATATCAACCGTGAAAGACTGACAGGCAACCTTTCCGAGTTTTATAAGTTCCGAATTGGTGACTATCGCATATTATATCAGGTTCTTGAGGATGAGCATATTATTGTAATTCACCAAGTTGGTCATCGTCGAGAGATTTATCGGTAATGGTGACAAGCTATTATTAATTCATAAGGTAGTGGTAAAAAGAAGTGATGGAGTCGTAAAGTTGGCTTTGCGCTCCAGCTTTATTACTTAGGGCTTGGCTGCTATCCAATAAAATATAGAGGAGGTTTCCAATGGAGAAAATTTGGACAAAACAGTACGATTCGGGCGTTCCCGCTACGGTGGAGATACCGGATATTCCAATGCACCAGATTTTGGACAAGACCGCCCAACGATTCCCCGACAAAGCCGCGCTGATCTTTTTTAACAACAAGATCACTTACGCGCAATTCAACGGGCAGGTTAATCAATTTGCATCTGCCTTGCAAAAAGATGGCTTCAAAAAGGGAGATCGTATTTCGCTGTATATGCCTAACTGCCCGCAATTTGCTATTGCCTACTTCGGCGCGCTGCGAGCCGGCGGCGTCATTGTTCCCAGCAACCCGCTGTACGTTCCCCGCGAAATTGACCATCAGGTGAAAGATTCGGGCGCTACGTATATGGTGGTTTTGAGCCTCCTTTACGGGCGGGTAAAAAAGGTCAGAGCGGGTCTGGACTTAAAAAAGGTCATCGTCACCAATATCAAAGAGTACTTCCCCGGCCTTACCAGGTTCCTTTTCACCTTGCTCAAAGAAGGCAAGCCGGATATGAACGGCGAAACGCATAAAGTGGATATTTCCGGCGACGCAGATACAGTCGGGTTTCAGGATTTTTTGAAAAGCGCTTCCGGGAACCCCACGCCGGTAGAGACTGATATGGAAGACACGGCGGTGCTAATGTACACCGGCGGCACCACCGGCGTACCCAAAGGGGCGCAGCTTAGTCACCGCAACACTGTAGCCAACGCCACGCAAGTGCGCGCCTGGATACCGATGATCAAAGACGGCGAAACCGTTGTGTTGACCGCTCTGCCGCTGACGCACAGCTATTCTATGACCGTTTCGCAAAACCTGGGCGTAATGAGTGGCTTTGCGCAGGTACTCATTCCCAACGCGCGTGATTTGCACGATGTGATGAAGAACATCGAAAAACACAAAGTGGGACTCTTCCCCGGTGTGCCAACCCTGTACACCGCCATTAACAATCACCCTGATGTGAAAGCCGGAAAGTATGATCTGTCATCCGTTGAAGCCTGCATCAGCGGCGCTGCCGGATTGCCGCAGGAAGTCCAAAAAGAATTTATGAAGATTACCGGCGGAAAGTTAGTAGAAGGCTACGGCTTGAGCGAAGCTTCGCCGGTGACTTCCGCTAATCCCATTATGTCAACTGGAAAGATCGGCACCATCGGCGTTCCTGTCCCCAATACCGATGTCAAATTAGTGGACATCGAAACAGGCGACAAAGAAGTTGCAATGGGTGAAGCGGGCGAACTATGCTTCCGCGGCCCGCAGGTGATGAAGGGCTACTGGAACATGCCCACCGAAACCGCCAACGTTCTCCGCGCCGATGAAAACGGCGACGTATGGCTGCACACCGGCGATATTGCGGCGATGGATGAAGACGGCTACCTGAAGATTATGGATCGCAAAAAAGATATGATCATCGCCGGCGGTTTCAATATTTATCCTAACGAAGTTGAAGGCGTGCTGTACAGCCACCCCGATATTCTGGAAGCCGCCGTAGTTGGCGTGCCGCACGCAACGCGCGGCGAGGTAGTTAAAGCTTTCATCGTGTTGAAGGAAGGCAAAACAATGACCGCAGCCGAAATGCGCGTCTGGTGCAAAAAAGAGATGCGCGCCTATATGGTTCCCAAGCACGTTGAGTTCCGCGATGAGCTACCCAAAACAATGGTTGGCAAAATCTTGCGGCGGCAGTTATTAGAAGAAGAAGCGCAGAAGAAGGCTTAATACCCGGTTTCCAGGTGCGACGCACTTAGCGAATCGCCTTGATGCACAAAACAATCCAGTTTCACCCTGTAAAGTGGTATGTAAAGTGCGTTGCACTTTTTTCTCCTCTCTGGATTGGTAGTTACTACAATATTTAGATATAATGACTGCACCGTGGAAACAGATATACCCAGGCTTACTCGACATATAATTTCACAATCGCGGGTGATTGCCAAAGGCAAGCGTATTCGTGATGTTGAGCGATTAGTCAATCAGTATGGTGGTCGAAAATCAAAATGGGTTAAAAAGAGTAGCCCCCTTTTGAAATAGATAGAACTATGTATGAGTACCATTGGTACGAATACCACAGTATTGGCCGTTTTGAGATAAAGCTGAAGCTGGTAGAACAATTATGATTGTAAAACTGAAACATCTAACCGCACATTATTCAGACCTGACTTTTCGCCAGCATTATACTGTAATTGGGATAGAAGCAGATGATTTGCGCCTTTTAAATGATCAAGGCCGACCATATCTATATCCCTATCAGTTATTTGAGGAGGTTGATTCTTGTAAACCGGATGATTGGGTGATAGAATTTGGTGATGATGGTGAACAATATGCGTATCCATCATCGTTAAATGCGCCTGGTTTTTTTGAAGATTTTTTTGATAACAAGAGAGAGGCAGTAGTCACTTTTTGGCAGGCTATTAATCAACGCCTGACTATTGGTATGGCTGCGGCGGCTTGAGTTAGGGTTAAGAATTTAGATTTGGATATAACTTAACAACGGTCAGAACAAAAAAGCCGCTCTTTCTGCCGAGTGGCCTTTTTTGTAGAAATTGATAAAAGTGGTGGGTAGTGGATAATGGGTAGAAACCGCAAAACTATCCACCCTCCACTGCCCATCACCCACTACTAAAGGAGGCGGCAAAATGGAAACAAGAATTTGGCACAAACAGTACGATGAAGGCGTTCCAGGCAGCGTAGATATTCCCGACGTTGCGCTGGACACCTTTTTGAGCAACACAGCGCAAAAATACCCCGACAGCGCGGCGATCATTTTTTATAACAACAAAATGACCTACGCGCAATTGAATCGGCAGGTTAATCAATTTGCGTTGGCATTGCAAAAAGACGGCTTCAAAAAGGGCGACAGGATTTCGCTGTATATGCCCAACTGTCCGCAGTACACCATCGCCTACTATGGCGCATTGCGGGCCGGCGGTATTCTGGTTCCCAGCAACGCGCTTTATATGCCCAGAGAGATTGCCCATCAAGTTGAAGATTCAGGAGCAACTTATGTCGTCGCCTTGAGTTTGCTCTATAACCGCCTGAAACAGGTCAGGGATGGGCTAAATCTGAAGAAAGTTATTGTTACCAATATCAAGGAATATTTCCCCCCGCTGTTGAAACTCCTCTTTACCTTGCTTAAAGAGAACAAGCCGGACCAAAATGGCGAGCGACACAGGGTAGACATTGCTGGCGACGCCGATACCGTCTGGTTTCAGGATTTTTTGAAGGACGGCGGCAGTGGAAACCTCACTTCCGTAGACGTATCGGGAGACGACACGGCGGTATTGATGTACACCGGCGGCACCACCGGCATACCCAAAGGCGCGCAGCTTACCCACCGAAACCTGATAGCCAATACCGTGCAGGCGGCTAATTGGGTATCTGATCACGTGTCGGGTCAAAGCGTGTTGATGTCTGCGCTGCCTCTCACCCACAGTTACGGAATGACCGCTTGCCAGAATTGGTCTGTTTATCGAGGCTTTGCCCAGGTCATCATTCCCAATCCCCGAGATTTGGATGACGTGTTGAAAAATCTGAGCAAATACAAAGTCGAATACTTCCCCGGCGTGCCAACCCTTTATACGGCTGTCAACAATCACCCCGACGTGAAGGCCGGAAAATATGATCTAAGCGCCATAAAAGTTTGTTTAAGCGGCGCCGCCGGGCTGCCGCCCGAAGTGCAAAAAGAGTTTATGCGCGTTACCGGCGGAAAACTGGTAGAGGCTTATGGCTTGAGCGAGACTTCACCTGCGGCCAGCATTAACCCGGTGGTCAAAGGGGGCAAAATCGGCACGATTGGCGTACCTATTCCCAATACTGATTTCAAAATTGTGGACATTGACACAGGCGAGAAAATTATGCCTCAGGGCGAGCGAGGCGAACTTTGCATTCGCGGCCCGCAAGTGATGAAGGGTTACTGGAACAGGACCACCGAAACCGCCAACGTTCTCCGCGCCGATGAAAACGGCGACGTGTGGCTGCATACCGGCGATATTGCCGTCATGGATGAAGAGGGCTTCTTTAAGATTGTAGACCGCAAAAAGGATATGATCATCGCCGGTGGCTTCAATATTTACCCCAACGAGGTAGAATACACCCTCTATACCCACCCCGGTATTCTGGAAGCGGCGGTGGTCGGCGTGCCTCACGAAAGCCGCGGCGAGGTGGCTAAAGCTTTTGTGGTACTCAAAGAAGGGGAATCTATGACCGAGGCGGAACTTAGAGCCTGGTGCAAGAAGGAAATGCGAGCCTATATGGTTCCCAAATTTGTTGAGTTCAAGGATGAATTACCCAAGACAATGGTCGGCAAGATTTTGCGCCGGGAGTTGTTGGCGGAGGAATTGAAGAAAAAGTAATTTGTGGTGTGGCGAAACTAAAAAAGGGAGGCCAAAGCGTATTTTGGCCTCCCTTTTTAGTTTTTACGTGATGGTCAGGCAGAAGCCCCACCGAATATCGCCGCGAATCCTTTGGCGTCAAGCGTTTCTTCATCCAGCAAGCGATGGGCAATTTCGTCCAGTTTGTCGCGGTAATCGGTGATGATCTTTGTGGTCAGGACGTAAGCGTCTTCCACCAAGCGACGCACCTCATTATCAATTTCCTGGGCGGTTTCGTCGCTGTAGTTGCGTTGTTCGCCAAGTTCGCGGCCCAAAAAGACCAGCTCCTCTTTTTCGCCATAGGTGACTGGTCCCAAGTCCTCGCTCATACCGTACTGCGTCACCATCGAGCGGGCAATGCCGGTGACCGTTTGCAGGTCTGAACTGGCGCCGGTGGTAATTTCGCCAAAGACAACTTCTTCCGCCACGCGCCCGCCCAGCGCCACGGCCAGTCGCGCTTTCAGATACGCTTCGTCAACCATTTGCCGATCATCTTCCGGCAGGAACCAGGTAACGCCGCCCGCCATTCCTCTGGGGACAATGGTTACTTTTTGCACCGGGTCTGAGTCCTTCATCATTTTGCCAACCAGCGCGTGACCGGCTTCGTGATAGGCCACAACTTCTTTCTCGTCATCCGGGACAATGCGACTGCGACGTTCCGGCCCAAGCTGCACTTTCTCGATAGCGTCTTCCAGTTCTGCCTGGGCAATCTCTTTTTTGTTGTGTCGGGCGGCTAGAATGGCGGCTTCGTTGACCATATTTTCAAGGTCTGCCCCCACAAAGCCGATGGTTCGTTTAGCCAGAGCGTCGCGGTCAACATTGGCGGAAATGGGCTTGCCGCGCATATGCACGTCTAAAATTGCCCGCCGACCCACCCAGTCCGGGTTATCAATGATCACGCGGCGGTCAAAGCGACCGGGACGCAGCAGCGCCGGATCCAAAATATCGGGGCGATTGGTGGCGGCGATCATAATGACGTTGGTGTCGGTGTCAAAGCCGTCCATTTCCACCAAAATCTGGTTCAGGGTCTGCTCTCGCTCATCGTGCGAACCGCCCAATCCGGCCCCGCGATGCCGCCCCACCGCGTCAATTTCATCAATGAAGATGATGCAGGGGCTGTTGCGCTTGGCCTGCTCAAATAGATCGCGCACGCGGCTGGCGCCCACGCCCACAAACATTTCCACAAATTCAGAGCCGGAAATAGAGAAGAAGGGGACGCCCGCTTCGCCGGAGACAGCTTTGGCCATCAGGGTTTTGCCGCAGCCGGGCGGGCCAACCATCAGCACGCCTTTGGGAATACGCGCGCCCAGCGAAATGAACTTTTCCGGTTCGCGCAGAAATTCAACCACCTCATTCAGTTCTTCTTTGGCTTCTTCTGCGCCGGCTACGTCTTCAAAGGTGACGGTGGGTTTGTCGCCGGTGAACATTTTGGCCTTGCTCTTGCCAAAACTCATCGCCTGACTATTGGAGCCTTGCGCCTGCCTGACCATAAAGAACAGCAACCCGCCAATGATCAATAGCGGCAGCAAGGTGATACCCAGAGCAATCCAGTCGTCCCAGGGGCTTATTGCTTCGACTAAAACATTGACATCGGCCAACTTGTCCGGCGCAACGCCCAGATTTGTCAAGGTGTCAAACAGGCTCACGTCCGGCTCTTTTCTCGATGTTTCCTCTGGCCTGCCGCTTTTGTATTCTATTAACAGGTCGCCACTATTTTTGATGGTGACTTGTTCTACCTCTCCCTTGTTGATCTGCTCCGCCAGGGTACTGATGTCAAGCTCTTCTGCGGGGGGGCGAGTATTCATCATACTCAACACCAACGCTGAAACGGCGGCGATGATCAATAAATAAATAAAACTATTTCTAAATAATCCTGAACGCACAAATATCCTCCGGTGATGCTAAAATAATGTCATAGTTGACGCAACAGCGCTTAGTATTATAGCTAAAGGCTATGCTAAACACAACAACGGTATATTCAAATTGGGTGGTGGTAAAAAAGTAAGTGATAGAGTCCAAAACTACAGTTTTGGATTCCGCAATCATCACTTGCAACTTAACCATTACCCAAATTGTTATTGCGCCAACAGTCTTGTTGTGCTACAATCAACGTATCTGAAATACACTAAAATAAAGGAGACTGTAGATTATGGAAATTGATAGCAATGACAAACTTTGGGCGGCGCTTTCCTATCCCATTGGGATTATAGCCGTAGTTATTTTGTTGGTAGAGAGCATGAAAGAACGGCCTTTCCAAAAATACCACGCGGTGCAGGCATTGGCCGTAAATGTTATCTTGGTGATTCTGAGCATTGTTTTGGGCTGGACAGTTATTCTTGCCTGTGTGCCGCTGCTACTGTGGTTTGTTACATTTTACTGGGCCTACCAAGCCTATCAGGGTGAGTATTTTGAAATCCCCGGCCTTACGCCTTTCCTCAAGGGACAGGGCTGGCTGGAATAGTCTTGTCTTAGTTGAATAAAGCCTCTGCAATTGCAGGGGCTTTTTTTGTGTTGGAGGTATCAATGGCCGTAAAAATCCCCACCAAACGTTGGGAAATATATCCCCGCGCCCCCGAAGCGCATTTAGCGCAATTTTTTGATGTGCCCAGATTGGTGACGCAGATTCTTTACAATCGAGGCGTCTTTCGCTCAAATGAGGTGCATCAATTTATTGACGCCGTCTCTGACAGCGACGATCCCTTTTTGATGAAAGGCATCACCGAAGCCGTAGACGAAATCTTCCGTGTGATAGAAACGGGCGGCCTGATTGTTGTGTACGGCGATTATGACGCCGACGGCGTGACTTCTACCACGTTGATGACGCAGGCGCTGCAAGCTTTAGGCGCCCGCGCAGAACCTTATATCCCTGATCGTTTTGATGAAGGTTACGGCTTGAACAAGCAAGCTATTGCGGAATTGGCAAAAAAGGGCGCAGCGCTGATTGTGACCGTTGACTGCGGGATTCGCTCGGCGGAAGAGGTGGCTTATGGCAACGATCTGGGCCTGAAATTTATCATCACCGACCACCATCAGGTTCCCGGAGATGATAACGGCTACGATGTGACGCCGCCGGCAGTGGCGGTCATCAATTCCAGGCAGGCGGCTTGCGCTTACCCATTCAAAGATCTGGCGGGGGTTGGCGTGGCCTATAAACTGGCGCAGGCGCTAAAAGTCGCTACGCCAAAAAAGGCCAACAGCCCCGGTCTGCAAGAGGAAGACTTGCTTGATTTGGTCGCCATCGGCACGGTGGCGGATATGGTTCCTCTGGTGGGTGAAAATCGGGCGCTGGTTAAGCGAGGCTTGCGTTATATCAATCGTCCGCAGCGCGTGGGGTTAAAGGCGCTCATCGAGCAGACTCAACTCAAAGTGGGGCGCATCACCGCCGGGACAATTGGCTTCACCCTGGGGCCGCGGCTGAACGCCGCCGGACGCTTGACCCACGCGCTCAGCGCGTACCGGCTTTTATCCACGCAAGACCCGGCAGAGGCGCAAAAATTGGCGGCAGAACTGCACCGCATTAACGTTGAGCGTCAGCAGATGACCCAGCAATTTGTCAACAGCGCCAGGGCGCAGATCATGCAGGGCGATTCGCTGGATCCCCTCTACCTGATCACCGATCCCGAATTCAATGAAGGGGTGGTGGGCCTGGTAGCTTCGCGTTTGACAGAGCAATTCTATCGCCCAACCCTGGTTGCCCGGTTGGGCGAAACGACGAGCAAAGGCTCCGGACGCAGCATCCCCGAATTTGACATTACCCGCGCGCTGGATCAATGCGCCGATCTGCTGGTGAAACACGGGGGACACGCCGCAGCCGCCGGCTTCACTATTTTGAATGAAAATCTGGACGCTTTTAAGGAGCGTTTAATCGCCATTGCCGGCGAAACTTTTGATAGCGCTTCGTTGAAGAAGACGCTGACCGTTGACGCGGAAATTAACCTGCGCGGCGTAACGCATCAACTGATTGACGACATCCAGAATTTGCAACCCTTTGGCTACGGTAACGCTACGCCGCGTTTTGTTACTAAAAATCTCGAGGTTAAATTCCACAAGTTGGTGGGCAAAGACAAAAATCATCTAAAGCTAAATCTTTTTGACGGCAAGCAACTATGGGATGCTATTGGCTTTGGAATGGGAGAAGTCTGGCCTTCGATTCCCAGAGGGGCGCGTATTGACGCCGTGTACACGCTGGAATTCAATATCTGGAACGGGATGACCCGCTTGCAGTTGAATTTGAAGGATTTGCGTTTGAGCGGGTAGGTCGGTGCGGGGGATGTAGGCTTCCGGCTGGTCGCCAGAGGGTTGAAAGTCTGAGCGTAGTTTGAATTGAGGCATCATTCTCCAAACAGGTCTGCCACCGATACTTTGAAGTCTGGCAGCACGTCGTCGGCGATTAACTCTTCGTTGGCGGTGAAATGCTCTACGTTGGTCAGGGAGCGATAGGCGAAAATCTGCCGTAATTTGGGATCGGCTACCCAGACGACCTTGACGCCGATGGCAAAGTATTCCGCCAGTTTTTCCATTATTTCGCTCCAGCGGTCATCGGGAGACATCACCTCTACAATCAGTTCCGGGGCTACGTCCAGGTAGCTGCGCGATTTCACCTGAGCCATCCGCTCATTGGAAATGAAGGCCACGTCCGCGCCGCGCACGGTATCCGGGTAGCGTTCAATGTAGATGCCCACTTCACCGCCCAGAATACGCCCCAGTTTGTGTTGGTGAACAAAATTGCCCAGTATTCTGCCGATGATAAATTCAATGTATCCGTGCGGATGTCCTGTTGGCGACATGCTAATGAGCCTCCCTTTGATCAACTCGCTCCGGCCAATATCTCCCATTGCGTGTAGTTCTTCGCCCGTCAGCAGAGTGTCTTCTGCCGGGGAAAAGGGCGCATCAGCTACAGGAATTGTTTTCACTGTCATAAGCCTTGCCTCCTGTCATTTAAGGAGATTGTAAATCAAGGGGTTGGCGATGTCAAACTTTTGCAATCGTTCCCCCCCCATGTCATTCCCGCACGCATTAAGCGGAAATGACATGGGCTTGCCACTTCGGCAGGCTCGGCACGCGGCTTGAGCGTAGCCGAAAGGTTGTACGCATACATAGATTCCCGCTAAAAACATGCGGGAATGATAACTCTAAGCAAAAGGGGCTTGCCAACCGGCAAGCCCCTTTGCACAAAAGGAGAAAAACAATGAAATGAGGGGGACAAAAGAGGCGCCAACCAACGCTACAATATGCCCCTTCACCAAAACAACGCAAATTCATTATAGCATAGAAACGCGTAAATGACCATCAGAGGGGGCGAAGATTTATTACTATCCGATTGTCGCTACAACGTGGGTTTCGCCGTGACTGGTTTCTCGCTTGAGGGGGAAGGGCGTTTGGCTGATCATACGGAAAAGCCGCCTGTTTTCAGCCATAACCCACGCGCTAAACGCCTTGATGCCCATCGAGCGGCCGGCTTCGGCGAGTTCCCACATCAAATGTTTTCCCAGGCCAACACTTTGATAATCATCACGGATGACGATAGCGGCTTCAGCTTCGGTATCGGCGGGGGCGTTTCGGCAGTAGCGAGCCACGCCTACTGCGTGTTCCACGCCATCTTCTTCTATGACGGCAACAAGGGCTACCTGACAATCCGGGTCCAGGTGAGAGAGATTTTCGGCTTCCTGCCAGATGCGTTCTTCCGGCAGGTTATTGGGGTTGGCGTGGAAGCGCAACTTCTTGGTTTCGTCCGATAGATGGTGAAAAAAATCTACCAATAGCGCCGTGTCGTTATCAAGCAAATGCCGAATATGAACCTGTCGTCCGTCGCGGGTGGTGAAGCGCTTGTTTTGTTCAGTTACTAACGTATTCAGTAAGTTCATTTTTACCTCCAGAGACCAAAATAACGCAATGCGTCATAGATATTATAACGCATTGCGTTATCGGTGTCAAGGGGCAAGGTAATCGTTCAGCCCCCTACCTCTCAAAAAAGCGAATGTAGGCGTCAACCGGCGTACCGCCCCGGTTGATAACAACTGCTTCCGGCGAAATGACGCTCAGTATTCCTACTTTCATTGATGTTGATCTCATTTAGTTGGCAGTCACGCTCTGTTTTGCATCCCTAATTCTTGCCGAAACGACTGGGCATCCCTTTCAATCTGCGGTTTTTGCATCACATCGGGTAGAATTTGAGCCAGGAGCAGGGTGGACAGGGCGGAAGCGTCTTGAGATTGGCTGTTGACCACAATGGGGCGCGGCGCGGCTTGCAGCAGTTCTTCGGCTACCTCCAGCCGTCTAACTTCCAGATCGTAGCGCAGTACGGCCTGGTTGTCCTGATACGATTTCCCCAGACTGGTCAGGGCGCGCGCTTCGTTTTCGGCAGCTTTCAGTTCGGCCCGGCCTTTGGCTTCAATGTCCAGCCGGATTTTCTCCGCTTCGGCTTCCCGCTCCTGAAGCATTTGAGCGACATCTTCGCGGGCTTTATTGGCTGCTTCTCTTACCGCAATCAGTTTTTCGTCCCGCTCTTTTTTGGCCCGCTCTATTTCCATGAGGGTGGTGTCTGTGCGTCGTTTGCGGAGCAATTCCCATTCCTTTTCATAAGCCGTTGCTTCTTTGGAGACCCGCTCGCGGGTGGCCAGGTTTTCCCGATATTGGTCGAGCAGTTGCACATCGGGGATGTTGGCTCCGGTGATCTTTACGCCGTAGGGCTGCATTTGTTTGTTCAGGTAGGCTTGCATGTCGCCCACGTCGCTGCCGCGCAAATCGTAGGCGCGGGCCGTTTCAAGTTGACGGCTGCGGCGCCTAATGGCGTCTTGCACAGCGCTGCTGAGTACAATGTCAAAGTTGCTGGCCCCAATATGCCGCACAAAGAGGAGCGGGTCAATAATGCGAAACTTGAGGAAGAACTCAATCGCCTTCAGCGGCACGTTGTCTCGCGTAGGCGAGGCCAGGACGGGCGCAGTGTAGGGGATTTCGGTGGAGGTATCCACAATAAATTCCACCTTTTCCCAGGCCCACCACAGCAGGTGACGGCCCGGTTTCAGGGTTCCTTCAATTTTCCCGTAACGAGACAGGACGCCGGTGGTTCCCTGTTCAATTTCTACTACGGCGCTTCGCCACATGCTCAACGCGCCAATGGCCAAAAAAACCAGGGCTGTTGTCAGTCCGCCGCAGAGTAAGAAAGAACTGCTCATCAAAAGCAGCGACGTAATCAGCGCGTAAAAAGCCAGGGCAAACCACATCAGCCAGCCAAAGCTGCGCTTGTCGTCAGGGATGACCACCGGAACCAGATCGCCTTGTTCGCCGGAACGGAGCAGTTGTTGCACATTGTCCCAGGCGGCTACAACTTCCTTGATTCTTGAAAAGTTTTGTCTGTTAGCAATACTCGACAGAGCCATTATATTCTCCTCCCTTCCAATCTGGTTTCGGTTTCAAGCAGGTCATTGATTTCTTTGCCCCGTTCCTGAATACGCGCCCTGATTTGGTCAGCCCGTTCCCGAAGCGCTTTGATGTCTTCCGGCGTGTAGAGCTGCGTTTCTTTTAAGCCCATCATCTGTTGGGCAACGGCCATAAAGTCAATATCGTTTTCGGCGGTGGGGCCAACGTTGATCATCTGGGGCAGCTTGTCGGCGACGGCTTCTATTTTGTCCAGAACCCGCTGCTGGTAGCGATACTCAAGAATTTCCGGGTAGCGGGCGCTGTTGATGGCTTTGATGTCCAGCGCTTGCGCTTGCAGCAGGGCGGCGTTAGCCTTGCCCTCGCTTTCGGCTTCGATCAGGCGCTGGCGGGCGTGGGCGTTGGCCCGGTTGACCGCCCTTTCTCTGGCGGTGTCAATTTGGGCTTGATGCGCAGCGATTTCGGCGTTGATTCCTGACAACGTTTCGCGCAGCGAAGCCAGGTCTTTATTCAATTCTCCCTCATCCTGCTCTTTCCGAAGGTCAAGCTCGTACTGGTAGGTGTAGGCTTCTTTGGCTACTCTCATCACTTCGGCGGCGGCCAGATCCATTCGATATTCCTGACTGGCCGGTTCAGCGTGGGTGATGTTGGCGCTGACAAATCGGACGGCTGGCAGGAATTGATTGTTCAACGTTACCAGCATACCTTGCGTGCTTTCGCCCACCAGATCGTAGATATTTTCCGCTTTTTCCTGATAGATGAGCGAGCGGGACACTTCGCTGACGGCGTTGTGCAGTTTTTCAGAGAAGCCGTTGGCGCCGCCCAGCGTGAAGATGAACTCGCCGGGGTCTTCGATGCGAAATTGCAGGAAGAGGTCAACCGAGGCTTCTACCCGTTCCTGCGTGGGCGCTTTGCGAATGGGCGCGTTGTAGGGATACTCTTTGGTGGTGTTGACAATGTAGCTCACCTTTTTTCGGGGATGGAACAGCCACTTTTTGCCCGGCCCCACCGTTTCTTCTACCTTGCCGTACTTGGTGATGAGGGCCTGACAGCCATCGGGGATGGTGACGTAGCTGTTTTTCCAGACGCTAAAGCCAATCAGCGCCAGCCATAACAGCCAGTAATGCGGGCCAAACAGGATCAGCCCCAGCTTGAGGTCTCCAAAACCGGGGATGCTTCCGAGGGCGGAAGTAAAAACCAGACCAAGCAAGCCAATAAACAACAGTCCAAAAACATTGACGATCCAGAACCAGGAGCGAGAATCTTTGGGCATTACCACCGGCGAGATGATGTTGGTATACTCGCCGCTTTCTTCTTCTTCCTGCGTGAAACTGCGATTCAGTACCTGGGCCGCGTCTTCCAGCGCGGTCGTCATTTGGGCAATTTGCGTTCCGGCAGAGCCGCCTTGTTCGCGGGCAGAAAGAAAATCTTTGGCGCTCATCCGGAATTGTTCGTCCTCCGCCACTTTTTTTATAACTTTTCTGATGGTACTCATAAAACCTCCTTTGTAACGATTTTGGATTTCAGATTTTGGATTATTACGCTTGAGTTCCCTCATTTCATAGGCGGCTCCTTGTAAATATTTTTTTTACCCGACAAACCTGTTTTTGGAAGCTCGATTTCAGGCCAGAATCGTTCCATAATTCGAGCAACTTAGCTTCAAAATAGCTTCCGGGAAGGTGAATCTGCCAGGATGCCGGGTAGTGAAAGCTGACAATAGGCTTAATCTTCAAGTTCATTGAGTTTTTGATGGAAATAATCCAACCTGGAAGCTGACAGACTGCACAAGTCTTTCTCCGACTCGGTTGTCCACTCAATTGTCGGATTTGGTGTGACCAGACGTTTGAAATAACATTGAATTTTTGAGTACATATAGCTATCCAGGGCTACTTTTGTTTGCAGGGCAGGAGAAGGCGCAGTGAGACTGCGAACATCTTCTCTTATTGCCTGTAATTGATGAATAGTTTCAGGCAAGTCTTCAGCAGATGAAGCATCCGCCATTTCAAGGGTTTGAGAGAAATTTTGAGCAAGTGTTTCGATGTCGGTCACAAATTGCGACAATGATTGTGCATTGCCAGAGGTTGGCGAAGGTGTAATACTCGGCGATATTTTGCTTTGGCAACCAGACAAAATCAAGATTAGACTGAATAGAAGGGAGATTCTTTTCATTAACATATGCTTCTCCTCCTTTTTGCTTAAGAGAAACCCCCGTTTCGGGTGTGGCAGAAACAGAGTTTCCGGGGCAATTGCGTCCCCAAACCCTGTCCTGAGCAAAGTCGAAGGGAGAGTTTTGGGAACGAGGGGACTAAATGGTTCCCCGTTTTTTGGGTCAATTGATATTAGTCTAACACACTCTTGATGGTCGAACCGGACAAAAAGCTGACAATAGGGTTACAAGAAGGTGCAAAAAAGGAACGACTTGCCAGTCGTTCTTTTTTGGGTAGTGGTTACACGGTAAGTGATGCTTCGAAGCAACAAAATTTGGTAATGGTTAAGTTGTAAGTGATGATTGCGAAATCCAAAACTGTAGTTTTGGACTCCATCACTTACTTTTTTACCACTACCCAAATA
>DUEH01000080.1 GCA_011192195.1 Chloroflexota bacterium
GGTTATAAGGTTATTTTGTACGGTAGGAATAAACATTGTTTACTACAGGTAAACGGCATCGTAGCATGGAATAATTATTTTTGCAAACTTGCGGTGTGAAAATTAGACCGCCGACGGCAGACCGCTGTTCCATCTCGTTCCCACGCAGAGCGTCGGAACGAGATGAGCGAGGGAAGAAACCGCTTCGCGTCCCTCAGGGAGGGGGGGGACGGGGGTGAACGCTTACGAAAATTATTCACTATTCACTATTCATTATTCACTGTTCACTGTTGTATTCATCCTGAGTCTGGATGAGCGCTGCGGCAATGTCGGCGGTGGGGTCTTCTTTGATGAGTTTGTAGACGGTACGCATAATCAACTCTTGCGCTTCTTGCGGGCGCGCCAGCGATCCGTGCCAGGGGCGGCAGGCGCTGGCTTCAATCGCGCGGGCAGCTTCTTGATAAAAAGGTGATTGAAAAACTTCTGCGGAACGGGCGCTTTGCAGCGCAGGAAAGCCGCCGCCGGGGCCCAACACCCAATCTGCGTTTTGCGCCGGACTCATAAGCCAGTTGATGTAATCATGAGCGCCTTCCACGTTTTTAGCGCCAACGGGAATGGCTAATCCGGCAATGCCAATGTTGCACCCCGGTTTCTGCCCTGCGGCAGCTAAAAAGGGCGAAAGGGTGAGATCGCCGGCGGCAACGGCGTCCGGCGCATCTTCCGCGTTCCCTTTGGCGTACTGCTTGCCGCTGGGCGCGGTGAGCGGGTTGAGATAGCGATAACCAAAAAGTCCGGTGGGAAAAGAAGCGGCAGAAGCGTCTTTAAAAGCGCCTTCTTCCTGAAATCCACCGGCAAAAGCAACTTCCGGCGCGTATCCTTTGGCAACAATTTGGCGCAGAAATTCTATGGCGGCAATATTTTCCGGCGTATCGAGCAGCATATTGCCTTGCCCGTCGTCCAGTACGCCGCCAAAAGAGGCTATGGTTGTCCAGATGGCGCGCGTGAGTCCTGTGCCGCCTTTGTCGGTAGAGCCAAAGAAGGTTATAGCGTATACGCCGTCATTCTTCAGACGTTCCGCTTCGGTCATGAATTCGGCGGGAGTTTGAGGGTAGCCATTGGGAAAGTAATCTTTCCATACGTAAACAAACTGCGGACGTTCCGCAATGGGAATGCAATACAGGCTGCCGTCCGGCCCTTTGCAGGCTTCCAGCGCGTTGGGGTCCAGATCTTTGAACCAGGGCTGCGCTTGCGCCCAGTCTCCAAGGTCTTGCAGCGTTCCGTGCCGGTGAAAGGTGACAATACTCTGATTGTTGAAGATGATGAAGATGTCCGGTACTTCTGCGCCGGATTGAACGGCGGCAACCACTTCGGGTATTATTTTGTCAAAGGCTTTTGGCTGGTTTATCCAGTTCCATTTTCCTTCAAATTCCTTGTTGAATTGGGGGATGGTTTTACGCAGGTATTCGTTGCCTACGCGCTCATCGCTGGCGGGGTCTTCGTTGTTTTGGTCATATTGATACCAGGATACCATGTCTTTTACTTCGGCTGGCGTTGTTGGGGCGTCTTCAATGGCTGCGTTCTGCGTTGCGGATGGCGCGTTGTTACAGGCAACCATTGTCAGGAAAAGCAGGGGGATGCTAAAAAACAGGAATAATTTTTGGGGCATTATAAGGGTTCTCCTTGTACTTGGGTTTGTGTGAGGCGCAAAACGAGACCGTCGATTATCGCAGAATGTTTGTGTAAACAAACTGACGGTAGTCGGCGGTCCCGGTTGCCGAAATGCAATTTTGCCGCGAAATTTGGCATTGTCAAATTAGCGGGGAGTTAATGTCATCTGCGGTTGTTTGCGCGTCACTCATCGCTTACTTGAATAACTATCAGGAAAGAATGTCCATCGCCGTGACCAGAGATGAGAGAGCGCAGACCGGTGACGTTTTGGGTAGGAATTTGGTTTCCTCTAATTTCAATTCCCGTCAGACGGTAGAGGTTATGCGGCCACATTGGCGCGTTACCGCCCGGTTCGCTGAGAGGTTTTTCAATGGGAATGCGCAGGGCGCGCCCGGCAGCGTCTTTTACCAGCGCCACAGCGCCGTAAATTCGTTTTCCTTCAGCGTCTACCACGTCCAGATAGAGCGTACTTTTGCCCATTCGCTCCGATGAGGTGTAGTGGTGAATTTTTTTTATGCGCGCTATGGCGCGCGAGCCGAGGGGATGAATTTTAATACCCATCTCTTCCGCATTGTTGTGAGTGGGGGGAGCGGCAGCGTTGGGGGGCGTTGGTGTATCGCTTTCTTCGGCGGGCGGGGGATGCGAAGCGCTTTCTTCACCAGAGGTGGACGGGGGCGACGTTTGGGGGACATCGGCAAGTTGGAAGGTGAACAAGAAGCTGCTTTGGTCAAAGTCGGATCGGGGCGCTTCGCCGCCCAGTCCCGGATTGTGAACTTTGTCAGAAGGGTAGTCTTGATAGGTGACTTGCAGCGTGTAAGTTCCCAAGGTGCCGGTCATTTTATAGTTGCCCATATAACGGTCAAAGCGTCCTTTGGTCAAAATGGTGTCGCTGGCGTCTGAGCGACTGATCCGGACGCTGGCATTTTCGACGGGATCGCCATTGGTGTCAAGAACTTTGACCATAATGTAGCCGGGGGGAAGCGGTTCTTTATTTACCTCGTCTTTATCCTGCCACAATCCGCTTGTCACCCGCCATTTTGTTCCGTCTGCGGAACTTCGCTCAAGTTTGATGCCGTCTCCCAGATAAAGAAAGCGATAATCCCATTCCTTCGGGGCATCGTCCGGCATCAAGTCTTTTCGCATAGCCCATTCCGGCGGTACGGGGCCGTCGGCGCGCGCTTTTGAAGGAAGGTCGCGCAGCATTTGAATGATGGGAAGTTCTCCCTGCAACCCGAATTTTTGGTCATACCAATGGGTGAACCACGCGCCCTGCTCCCATTGACCGGAGGTGTCCAGACCGAACTCTTTTTCGCCGATATGCCAGGGCATCAGGGCAAAGAGATAATCGGGCGACGGGGAAGATTCAACGCTTTCATCCGGTTTGTGAAGCGTCATCTCGATGTCGCCCTGCATAAACCGGAACATTTTCAAGTTCAATTCCGAAGCGCGTTGCGCCGTGGGTTCGGGGTAGAAAGGGTCAAGGCGGTCGCCGGTTTCCCAGCCCCCTTCGGTCATCATAATGGGGATGGAATTTAGCCCTTCCCGGGTGATGAGAGTATTCCAGTATTCGTAGGCTCTGAAGCCGGTTATATCGCTCATAATGCTTATTTGCGGGTCTTTTTGTACTTGCCGCAGGCGATTGACTTCTTCCCGCGTGGCCTTGTGCCACACAAATTCTACCGTCTCTTCATCGTTCCAAAACTCCGGTTGCCCCTGATCCAGCCATTCTTCTTCGCTCACCGGATCGCCGAACATTCTAACGCGATCATTAGGGTAGTTGAAGGGGCGTCCCTTGCCGTAATTGTGCAGCGATACCCACAAGCCCTTGTCAAAAATTTCGCGCCCGCCGGGGGTTTGCAAGAGAATTTGAATAGGATTGCGCGATTCATTAGGCCCGCAGTTGAAGGCTACCAGAGCCGGAAACCCGCCAATACTGTGGATGCGATTGGCGTCGTAGATGAGGTTTTCTATGACAATTTGTTCCCAACCCTCGGGGCGATGGTAGCCTTCCCACTCCACGTCGGCGTCCGGTTCGTTGTTGGTTTCAAAGTAGCGCGCGCCCAAAGCCACCAGTCGCTCGATGGTTTTTTCAACGGCGCCGCCAATGCGCGCAGGGTTTTTGCAAATGAAGCGACAGACCGGCATCACTTCGATGTCAATCAAGCGTTTGACAATTGCTTCGGCGTTGTAGTCCGGCGGAACGTTGACTTTTATCCATTTCAAGTTCATTTTCAGAATGTGTTTTTGCCATTTGAGCCAATCTTTTTGGCCCCACTGGTACTGGCTGGGAGACCAATGAACGCCTCGTCCATTGTCGGCGGGGGGACGGGGGTAGTCGCTCAGGTTCATAATATTACATCCTTTCTTGAAATGCAATGAACAGTGAATAGTGAAAAGTGAATAATTTTTCATTTTTCATTGTATTATAGCCCACTTTCTTCATAAAGTGAAGCGTTTATTGCGTTTAACCTTCAATCAATTACAATTACTTCGCCATTCGCCATTCGCCATTCGCCATTCGCCATTCGCCATTCGCCAGAGGTAAACCCCTATGAGTAAAAAACCTGTTTTCTACACCCGAGCCGGCGATGACGGTTCTACCAGCATCTACGGCCAAAAAGAACGCATTTCTAAATTTCATCCGCGCCCGGAAGCCTACGGAACCATTGACGAAGCGCAAGCGGTGTTGGCTGTTCTGCGCGCGGGAAATTGTCAGCCGCGCAGCAAGGAGCTGGTCATTCGCGTAGAACGCGATTTGTACTTGATGATGGGGCAATTAGCCGTTGCCGACAATGCGCAACTTCCTGCCCGCGTCATTGACCAGAGCGACGTTGAGTGGCTGGAAAAGGCCGCCGCAGAAATTGGCGAAGCAGCTGGCGGGTTCAGCGGCTTTGTCCTGCCCGGCGATACGCTCAGCGGCGCGCAGGCGCATCTGGCCCGCACCGTCATTCGCCGCGCTGAACGCGCCGTTGCCAGATTGCAGCATCAGGGCGATTTAAAAAACACCTATATTCTAAAATACCTCAATCGCTTGTCATCCCTGCTTTTTGTGTTGGCGCTGTTTGAGGATAAAATGGGCGGCGTGGAAAAGCCAACTTACGCTAAAGATGTAGTGTAATTCATATGGGTGTGTTTAAAATGGGTAAAAGAAAAAGCGCCGCAGGCAGGGGGGCTTTGGGGGGTAACCCCCCATCTCCCTCCTTCCCCAACTCACTTTAAACACACCTAATTCATATCAATAAGGAGAAAAAATGTTAATCAAACAAAATGTTAGCGATGTCATTAACGCGCAAGTAGTAGAAGAATTTGCCGCTTCGATGCAGTATCTGGCGATTGCCCTCTATTTTGACCGGGAGACGCTGCCGGAACTGAGCGGCTACTTTCACCTGCAAGCGCAGGAAGAACACGGTCACGCGATGAAATTGCTGCAATATCTCAATGACGCCGGGGCTGTCCCTGCCATCGGCGCTATTCCGGCGGTGAAAAATGAATTTGACTCTGTTGAAGAGTGCATCCAACTGGCGCTGGATCAGGAAATTACCGTCACCAATCAGATCAACAATATTGTAGACGTGGCCGTGAAAGAAAACGATCATCTGACTCGCCAATTTATGCAGTGGTTTGTCACCGAGCAGTTGGAAGAAGTTTCCAGCATGTCAGACCTGCTCAACATTGTCAAACGCGCCGGGGATAACCTTTTCCGCGTGGAAGAATATCTCTCTCGCACACCGCACCCTGAAGCGGCTGCCGCGGCAGCAGGGGCGTAATAGCCTCTTCAGGCTTTTTTATCGACAAAGAATTGTCGATTTTGCAAAATTTGTTTGCACCCGGCCAATTTACGATTTCAGATTTACGATTGACGATTAAGGTTGCGCGCCAAAACTAATCGTAAACAGGAGTTACGTAGTTAATGTCATTTTGAGGCGTTTTTTGCCGAAAAAATCCATACAAGCCTGTCTTGCACGCATAGTTTTGAGGGATTCTTCGGCCTGCGGCCTCGGACCTGCCCTGAGTCTGCCGAATGGATGACATTTTAGCAGCCAACTGCGTAACTCCTGCAAGAAAATTTCACCGAAAAGGCGCGAAGCACACCAAGGGAAGAATTAAAAAGCTTGGCGTTCTTTGCGTCTTCGCGGTTCAATAATCTCTTTCTGGTTGCGGTTTACCGCGTTAGGGGAAGCTATTGAATAAGCTCGCCAATCGCGGGGGAGTCTTGTTGGTCAATCTGGGATCGCCGGATTCCCCCGCTGCGCCTGATGTGCGCCGCTTTCTGAATGAATTTCTGATGGATGAGCGGGTGTTGGATATGCCCTATCTCATCCGGCGATGCGTTGTGAGTTGCTTTATTCTCCCTGCTCGCCCCAAAAAATCGGCCCACGCCTACCAATCCATCTGGTGGGACGAAGGGGCTCCTTTAGTTGTCATCAGCCAAAAATTACAGCAAAAACTGCAAGCGAAATTGGATGCGCCCCTTGCCCTGGCGATGCGCTACGGCAATCCATCCATCGAAAGCGGCTTGAAAAACTTGCTCGCTCAAGGCGTAGACCGAATTTTCTTGATTCCCCTCTATCCTCACTACGCTATGCCCACTTATGAAACAGTTGTCGCCGCGACGCAAAAGGCGCTTGCCAAGCTCAACGATTCTGTTCCGCTGGAAATCCTGCCCCCTTATTTCAACAACCCGCTCTATATTGAAGCGCTGGTTGCCAGCGCGAAAGAACCGCTGGATTGGGATTACGATCATCTTCTGTTCAGCTATCACGGCATACCGGAACGCCATCTCAAAAAAACCGATCCCACCGGCGGCCATTGCCTGGTCTCTGACGCTTGCTGCGATACACCTTCAGCGGCGCACGCGACTTGTTATCGTTATCAAACCCGCGAAACCACGGCGTTGTTCGTTCAGCAAGCGAGTATTCCAAGGGGCAAGTATTCTATTGCCTACCAGTCCCGATTTGGCAGAGACGCCTGGCTGCAACCCTTCACCGATGAGGAGATAGTTCGGCTGGCGCGGTCTGGCGTGCGGAACCTGCTGGTTATCTGCCCCGCCTTTGCCTCCGATTGTCTGGAAACGCTGGAGGAAATTGGCATACGAGGCCAGAAGGCATTTCTGGAGGCCGGAGGAGAGGAATTGCGATTGACCCCTTGCCTGAACGATCATCCTGTGTGGGTGGAAGCATTGAGGCAATTGTGTTCACCGTAGCCCTGATTGATCCTCAAATTCCCCCCAACACAGGCAACATCGCCCGCCTCTGCGCCGCCGCCGACCTGGAACTGGTGATAGTTGGCAAATTGGGCTTTACCCTCAGCGATAAATATCTCAAGCGCGCCGGGCTGGATTATTGGGAATTCTCTCGCATCCGCTACGAAGCGGACTGGGAGAAATTCTATACCGGGCTGGATATGTCTCGCGCCTATCTGCTGACCACCAAAGTTCAGCGCCCCTACACCCAAATCACCCCCCGTCCCGGCGACACCTTTCTCTTTGGCAGCGAAACCGCCGGATTACCCGAATGGCTTTTGGAAAGCCATCCGGATGCCTGCTATACTATCCCTATGAAAAACCCCAATGTTCGCAGTTTGAATTTAGCCACCAGCGTGGGGATTGTGATGTATCACGCGTTGTCACTGTATAATTTTGGATCAGGGTAGGAAGCCATGCACCGATTTTTTATTCCCGCCGAATGGATTGAAAAACCAAAAGTGAGCATCCTGGGCAATACGGCTCATCAGATCAAAAACGTCTTGCGTATGAAATCGGGTCGAAAGATCATTGTGCTGGACAATTTTGGGCAGGAATATTGCGTCACCCTGACCCGCGTAGCAAAAAGCGTGGTGGTGGGCGAAATTATCGAGACGCGGGTTGCGCAGGGGGAGCCGGAGCTAAAAATAAGTCTCTATCAGGGAACCTTGAAAGCGCAGAAATTCGAGTGGGTTTTGCAAAAGGGAACGGAATTGGGCGTTACAGAGTTCATTCCGGTCATCAGCGAACGGTCTGTGCTGGGAGACGTGGAATCCATTGACCGAAAGATGCTGCGCTGGGAGCGCATTATTCAAGAAGCGGCGGAGCAAAGCAAGCGGGGGATGCTGCCGGAACTTCGTCCGGCGATGATGTTTGGTCAGGCTTGCCAGCGAGCCAGCAGCATGGAAGGGGTAGGCTTATTGGCTTGGGAAGACGCCGAAGCAACCAGCCTGCGCTCCGCGCTGGAAGCCGTTGCTAAAAAGCCATCGCGCCTAAGTCTTTTCATTGGCTCAGAGGGCGGCTTCACCCTGGACGAAGCGCGATTGGCGCACGGCTACACCATTCAGCCGGTCTGGCTGGGCAAGCGCATCCTCCGCGCCGAAACCGCCGGACTGGTTGCGGCTTCGGCTATTTTTTACCACTTTGGGGAAATGGAGTGAGCAGGGGAGGCGTCTAATGCAAGAAACGTACGATTTTGAGCGAACCTGGCTGGCAAAATTCGCTGGCTGTTTGGATGAGGTTGCGGGGGAAGAAATTCGCAGGGAGGTGATGGCAGGGAGCGAAGACCTGTCGTCGCAATCAAGCCGGCAAACTGTAATTGCGTGGTCCAAAAGCGCAATGGAACGACTGGACGCCGCAGTAGGAGACGAAGCGGAACGCAGACAGATCATGACCGGTTGCGCTTGTCAGTATCCCAAGGTTAATCTGCAAGAGATCAAGCAAAAATACGCGGAAACCCGGGACATTGATCTGGCTCGTCAAATGTTGCAAGCGCAATTCGAGGACTTTTTGAAGAATGTGATGCGCCTGGACGATGCGCTCATCGAAGAGATTGTCCGGCGGGGCTGGGGGTCGGCGGGGGTGAAGCAGGGCAATACCATCATCGCCACCAAGATACCAAAAAGCGGCTTCCTCATCGAATATATGCAAGAAACAGACCCCGAAAAAAAGCGGCAATACTATTGCCATTGCCCCCGAATACGAGACGCGCTGAAAACCTCAGAGACCCTTTCGCCCACCTATTGCTATTGCGGAGCCGGTTTCTACAAGGGTATCCGGGAAGAAATTTTGCAGCAGGCAGTTGAAGTAGAAATCCTGGAAACGGTATTGCAAGGGGGTGAGGTTTGCAAAGTCGCCATCCATTTGCCGCCAAATCTGGTCGCTCGATCTCGGCAACAGATTGCCGCTGAATTAGAAGGCGCGGCGCTTCCCCCTCCCGACGAGATCATTCATCAGGTAAGGGAGGCGCGCGATGCTGAATACGCCAATTTGCGTTGACGCCAGTTTGCTTGTGCGTCTGGTTGCCGATTCAAGTGATGAGGTTGTTGTAGCGCGTGGGAAAGCTGGAAAGAGGAAAATCGTTCGCTGG
>DUEH01000081.1 GCA_011192195.1 Chloroflexota bacterium
CGTCACGGATTGGCCGCCGGACTGCTCGCCGGTCTGGCAATTTTGACCAAGCCCACCGGCTGGATAGCGGGCTTGGGACTGGCGGCTGTTTTTGTGAAGCGGATAGTTCAACCGCTGACCGCCAACCGCCGACCGCCGACAACTGCCCGCCACCTACCACCCAGAAACCAGAAACCAAAAACCAGAAACCAAAAACTATTCACTATTCATTATTCGCTATTCATTATGCTTTTAACCGCGTTGACTGTAGCCGGATGGTGGATTTGGCGCAACCAGCTTTTGTATCACGATCCACTGCTGCGTAATTATATGCTGGCTTATCTGAATGTTGCTTCGCCGCAACTGCCCACGCCTTTGCAACTGTGGCAGCGATTTCTGGAAGCCGAGATTTCTTTTTGGGCCACTTTCGGCTGGCTTAATATTACCATTCCCGAAGCTTTTTACACAATTTACCGTTTGATTCTGCGGTTTTCCTGGTTGGGCCTGGGTGTGGGGATGGCGCTATGGTTGCTGGGGCGTAACAAGGATTGGCAAACCATAGCTCATCGAATGTGGCTGCCCTTGTTGTGGCTGGCGGCAACGGCAGCCACAATGTGGCAATGGGTGGCTCTGGCCGGCGGTATTCAGGGACGTCTGCTCTTTCCGGCTATTGTTCCGCTGGCTTTGCTGACCGTGTGGGGGGCCAGTCATTGGTCCTTCGTCCTTTGTCCTTCGTCATTCGTCATTCGTCATTCGTCGCTCGTTGCTCGTCACGCTTCGCGGTCATTTGCCTTTCTCCTTCTATCTTATTTTTTGGGCGTAAGTCTGTACAGTCTCTTCTTTGTATTGCGCCCCGCCTACGCCCCGCCGCCGATACTGGATAGCCTGCCCGCTTCTGTTTATTCGACGAATATTCAATTTGAGGAAGGGATTACGTTGAGCGGTTACGCGCTGCCGGACGCGCCTTTGCAGCCGGGACAATTAGCGAAATTGACGTTGTACTGGCGCGCCAACGCGCCGATTGACCGGCCTTACGCCGTATTTGTCCACGCCGTAGACGCAGAAACCGGCGCAATCATCGCCCAAAGCCAAAGTTTTGCCGGGCGCGGGCTGTTCCCCGCCGACCAATGGCCGGCGACGGGCTACGTACAGGATCACCTGACGCTTTCTATCCCCGGCTTGACTTACGCGCCGGCAACCGGAAATTTTGTAGTGGGGCTTTTTCTGCCTGAAACGGGGGAACGACTGTTGCTGCAAAACGGGGGAACTTCGGCGGCGTTGAGGGAATACTTCGACGGCGTTCAGTACAAGTTTCGCCTGTTGCCCAACCCCGGCCCCTTCGACGTGAATTGGCAGGTGAATTTTGAGCGGGGTATCTCTTTGCGCGGCTACGACCTTCCCCGCCGCATCCTCTCCCCCGGCGACGCCCTTGCCCTGACACTCCACTGGCAAACTAACCGGCCCTTGCAAAACAACTACACCGTCTTTGTTCACCTGCTAAACCGGCAAGGCGAACGCATTGCCCAGCGCGATAGCTGGCCCGCCAACGGTCAAGCGCCCACCGCCGCCTGGTTGCCCGACCAGCCAATCAGCGACTCCCACCAAATAACGCTGCCGCCGAATTTACCGCCGGGCGGGTATCGTCTGGCTGTGGGCCTGTACAACGGAGAAACCGGTGAACGAATTCCCCTGCAAACCGGAGAGGTTCTGTTCGGCGGCGATATGCTGACCCTAACAGAGATTGCGGTTAGTCCCTACTAAAAATCAAACAGCGCTCCGACAGCCACTTCAAACCCCTCGAACTCCTTTGAGGCGGCCTTTTCGCCTTCACCGTATTGGCCGGAGGGGACGTAACGCCCCGCTTGCAGGGTGAAAATTTCTACCGTTTTGGCTCGATAGTCCACCAGCCAGTATTCAGGCACGCCCGCTTCCTGATAGAGTTTGAATTTAGTTTTTCGGTCGTGGTTGGGGTTTGAGGGAGAGAGGATTTCCACAATCAGGTCGGGCGCGCCTTCTATGTAATTTTCGCCAATAATGTTCAGGCGTTCTTTTTTGATAAAGAGGATGTCCGGTTCCACCGGCACCGGCTGGCCCGGCAACTGAACGCCGCAGGGGGCTTCTAACACTTTGCCCAGATCATACCTGCCGGCGTGGTTGTACATTTTGACTGCTAAACTGATGGACGAACTTTGATGCTTGATTGCGGGTGGGGGAACCATAAATAACACTCCGTCAATGATTTCATATTTCCAACCGTCGTTGGGAAAGTTGAGCCAATCCTGATAGGTCCACTCTCCCTGCCGGGGCATACGGAAAGGGGGGCGTTTTTGGGTTTTTGGGTGTTCCAGTACTTGTTCGAGCATAGTTTGCTCCTTGTTCTACGCATGTCCACAATTTAACCGCCACCTATATTTTATCATAAATGGAATAAAAACAGAAGTGGGAATCCAGCTATCCAGTTAGGATACCTTCACCCTTCTGCTTTTTCTCCCCTTCTCTAAATCCAAATGAATACCACATTCGTCTTTATCGTTGCCCATCCACCTACCGGCGCGCTCATCATTGCTGTTGTGTACCGGTTGGGTGCAAGGGGCGCAGCCAATGCTCAGGTAGCCCTGCGGCAGCAAGGGATGCGTTGGCAAGCGATGTCGCTTAATGTAGTCCCAAACATCTTGGCTCGTCCAGTGGAGCATGGGGTTGATCTTTAGCTTGCCGCTCTCTTGCATATCCAGTACCGGCAGCTTGCGGCGCGTGGTGGTTTGGTCGCGGCGAACGCCGCTTATCCAGGCGGCGTAATTTTCAAGTATTTGCTGCAAGGGATCCACTTTGTTGATGCGGCAGCAGTCATCGGTGCGCGTGTAGTACGGCTCTGCGCCGTAGCGCCTTATCAACTCTTTTTTATCAATGGCCGGACGCGCTACCAAAATATTCAAGCCAAATCGCGCTTGCAGGTCATTTTTGAAAGCCAGGGTTTCGGGAAAATGAAAGCCGGTATCAATGAAGACTACCGGCAGCTTGGGGCAAACTATCGAGATCAAATGCAGCAGCGGCACGCTTTGAGATTGAAACGAAGAAGTGGCTGCAATATTTTTGCCAAAAGCGCTGCAAGCCCATTGCAAAATTTCTTTTGTGGATGCGGATTCAATCTCCAATTTCTAATCTCCCGCGCCATTTTTTTACTTCCCCCTCAACTGACCAACCGCTCATCTACCATACGTAACCGTTCACTCCCCCCTCGTTACCAGGCTCCGGCGTGGGAACGCATACCTTGACGCTCTGCGTCCCCCCGCGTACAAGCCGACGCAGAGCGTCTGAGTATTCATTCCCACGCAAAGCGTGGGAACGAGGGGGCGATTCCTGCGCCGCCCAAATGATTCCTGAACGTTTACCTATTCAATTGGTAACTACTAAGGCTCAGGTGCGACGCACTTAAYAAATTGYTTTTTMKKGCAAATAACTRYCCAATAYMGTCAAAATTTGCACTTGMARRSCGYTTCGTGAAGTGCGTTGCACCTGTTTYCWCTWNTGGCTGAGTAGTTACAAAATATGGTGAAATCGGCGCTACATTCTGAATTGAGAATGATTGAGTTGAGTTTGAAGCGAACTCGACATAATTTACGTGATTTTGAACAAAAATACGAAATGAGTACCTCTGAATTTTATCAAAAATTGACCGACGATGAGATTCAGGAAACTCTGGATTTTATTGAATGGACGGGAGAGTACAAAACATTAAGCAGGTTGCAGAACAAGCTTCAAACTTTAGGGGAGATTCAGTTTGCAGATTGATGACTGTTTTAAGGGTATTCGCCAAGCTGTCAAGCAATGCCCGGCAATTAGCATTCGGTATGATAAACGCAGCAGCTACCAGGGATACATAAAAGGCTCAATGCTATTTCTGGACGGGTCGGTTTTATACATTCGCGAATTTATGGACGTTGAATTTAGCGTTGAACGGTACACCTACGCTTATCACTATCAGCAAGACGATAAATTTATCTTCCGCTACGACAATACGGAACACCACCGGAAATTGAAACTGCCTGCTTTTCCGCATCACAAGCATAATGGCGACGAAGCCAATGTAATTGCTTCGTCCGCTCCTGCCTTGCCGGATGTGCTGGAAGAAATAGAGAATATCTTCAACATTTCCAAGCTATAACTAAAATTTTATTTGTGGGTGACAGATGAAAAAGGAAAGCGTATCCACTTTTATAAAGGTGGTTATCAGCCTGGGGCTGATGGCTTTTCTCTTCTACCGATTCCTTTCCGACCCGGCAGAAAGAGAGATTTTATTTAATTACCTGGCCGGAGCCAATTACTGGTACTTGTTGGCGGCTCTGGCTCTTTTTGTTTTGGCAATTATTGTCAACGCTGTAAAGTGGTATATCTTGCTGCGGGCGCAGGGAGTCCCCGTGCCGCTGATGGCCTTGATCAATTACACCTTTGTGGGCTTTTTCTTCAATAATTTCTTGCCCGCCAACGTGGGCGGCGACGTAATACGCGGCTTTGGCGTGGCGCGCTACACCGACCGGGGCGCAGATGCCGCTGTATCGGTGATTGTGGACAGAATTATTGGCTTGATGGGTTATATGTTCAGCGCGGTAGTTGCTGCGCTGGTGGTGGTCAATATTTTGATGCGCGGCGGGTCGCTGGGGACAATGGCGGTGAATGAGAGTCTGGCGCAAAATATGGCTCAGGTTCAGATTATAGCCGTCATCGGCTTAATTGCCATGGTGGGCGGATTTGCGCTTGTACTCAGCCATCGCCTGCGCGCGTTGATTGGCCGGATTTTCAACTGGAAATTTTTAAAACCTCTGGCTCCCCTCTACGGGCGGCTTTCAGATGCTTTTGGCGCGTATCGCTATCAGTATATGGCGCTTTTGTGGGCGTTTTTGCTGGGCGTGGCCAATATTTTGCTGACCAGTTTGGTGGATATTGCTATTGTCGCCGGGCTGCACGGCTACATCCCCCCCGTTTATATTTTTCTCTTCAATCCAATTATTGCCGTGATCTTGATTGTGCCCATCAGTATTGGCGGGTTGGGCGCAATGTCTGCGCTGTACGTTTACTTTTACGGATTGGTGGGCGTGCCAGAGACGCTGGCTTTTGCCTTGTCGCTGGTCAAGCAGGCAATTATTTATCTGGGCAGCTTGCCCGGCGGCGTACTGTGGCTGAGGAAGCAGCAACATTCGGGGGAGCAGAGTAGCGGGTAGGCGGGGGAGCGCATACTTTTTTGTGGCCGGGTAGATCACTCCAGCCTCAGACGTCTGGCTTTTCCTCTGGCTCTGTGGGATTTACGCCGTCGCCACCGGTCACTGAAGTACTGACTTCCTTCACTACCGATAGTATCTCTGCCTCTGTTACTTGCAATAACACTTTTGACCGAAGTTCTAACATAGCGTAAATATCACCGCCTCCGCCGTAGATGACCGGCAGAGCGGTGACGCCAGAGTCAATGTGGGTAGACAGGTGCGTTTTGTGTCCAAAAGGGGGCATTGCGCCAACTACGTAGCCGGTGATCTCCAGCGCCCGTTCCGCCGAAGCCAACTTTACCTTTTTGCGTCCCACCTCAAAGCGCTTTGCCAACTTGCGTGAATCAATTTTGGCGTTTCCGTTGGCAATCACCAAAATTGGCTCATCCGCTACTAAAAATACCAACGATTTGATAATTTGCTGATCTTCCACACCCAGCACCCGCGCTGCGTCTGACACGGTGCGGGTGTGTTCCTTCAGGTGAAGAATTTTCGCCTGGATATTGTGTTTAGTGATGAATTGTTGCAGGGTTTTTGAAGTCAGCATATTGAAATTCTCATACAACTGTTTTGAGCAAAGTTTGATTTTCTGGCTCTAGCGCAAAATCCCAAAACGCAGTTTGAGCGCGGGTGCTTGGGTGGCGGCGGCTGTAGGCAATGAATATCTTTCGATGAAGTGATAATCCGGTTACGCGCACTTCTTTCAGCCGACCCAGCTCAATTCCGCGCCGGGCCACTACGCGGGAGATAAAGGCCGCCCCAATTCCCTCTTCCACCGCCATACTAATGGCTTCTGTATTGCCAATTTCCATTGCTAAATTTAAATCATCCAGAGTTATGCCCACTTTATTCAGCGCCCTGTTCACTTCTTCTCGCGTCCCCGATTGTGTATCGCGCAGAATGAAATTTGCCCCCGACAATTCTTTCGGCGCAATGCTATCGCGTTCAGCCCAGAGATGGTCTGGCCCCACTACTAAAACAACGTAATCATCAAAGAAGTGGTGGTATTTTGCATCTGCGCAGAATGGACGGGCGCTCATCACAGACAGATGTATTTCGCCGTCACATAACGACGCCGAAATTTTCGTTTGGCTGTCATTGTAAATTGTCACCTGCACTCTGGGATACCGCTGCCTGAAACGGGCGATCAACATAGGGAGATAATACTTGCCGGTCGTGGTACTGCAACCAATTTTGAGATGCCCGACAACTTCCCCCTTCAAGACTTCGATCTCTTCCTCAACTTGAAGCGAGCGTTTTACCAGATCGCGGGCCATTGGTACCAGCGCTTTCCCCTGTTCGGTAAGCGCTAAGGTTCGCCCGGCGCGATGAAAAAGGGTGATGCCAAGCTCCTGTTCCATCGTCCGAATTTGCATACTTACTGCGGGCTGTGACAGGTTCAACCGGCGCGCCGCCTTGGAAAAGTTTTCGGTTTCGGCGGCGGCTAAAAAGATCGTTAGTTCATAAATACCTAACATAACGCATTTTTCCTTGATTGGATCTGTCTCGACTAAGCAATTGTGAATATTGTAACATGCTTGTATGTAGAAAACAATAGCTTGGAGACCCTTAATCATAACAAGTCCTTATGCTTACCCATAAACAAGTCTTATAAGGAAAACTTATCAAAAGTGTTGCTATGTATAAGAAAAAATGTTATAATATGGCCGGAAATGTGAATTGTGTCACAATGAGGCAGTTTTGTCGCCATCGTTGAAGATCAGTGGTCTGGAGAAATATTCGTAACTATCCGGGTTGCTCAGGCCTTGGAGAACACAAATATTTCATTGCAGGAGGGGAAAATCAGGGTAACCGTTCACCTCTACCCCCCTCAATCCCCCCGTTGACGAGGGGAAGTTTAAAAGCCTCCCCTTGATTTCGGGGGGAGGTTGGAGGGGGGTGAACGGTTACAAATCAGGAGGTCATAGCGTATATGAAAAAACGTATTTAGAGTTAGAGATACACGTAAATTGTTCATCAAATCAACCCAAATCTACAATCTAAACCTAAAAGGAGTTTGAAACAATGTTAAAAAGAATATCCACTTTTATTTCAATTTTGGTTCTGTTTAGCCTGATCCTGACCAGCGTGGCCATGGCTCAAGGCCCCGTTCAAGAATCAGCCGATGCCTTCTTTAGCGGCGGCCCCAAGCACATCACCGCTGCCGATGTATTCGAGAATCTGAACGACGGCGACGACAGCAACGATCCCTTCATCATTGATATGCGCTTGGCCGGAGACTATGAGTTGTCTCACGTCCCTGGCGCAGCCAATATTGGCGCCAAAGCCCTCTTCACCGCTGATGGTCTGGCCCAAATCCCCGCCGACAAAGATGTTGTGGTCTACTGCTACACCGGCCAAACCTCCAGTCAGGCCACTTCCGCCCTGAATATGTTGGGCTACAAGGCCAAGAGTATGAAGTTTGGCTTTCCCTCCTGGTCAAACGAAATGCTGGACCAGCAGAGTGGCTCGCAACCCTTCAATAACGACACAGATCGCCACGACTACAGAACCAGCGATGAAGCCGTAGCAGCCGAAAGCGGCAATGCTCCCGCCGCCGCGCTGGGCGACACCGCGCAAGCCGCTGCCGAAGCTTATTTCATCAACGGCACCAAGAACGTTAAGTCTAGTGACGTATTCGAAAATCTGAACGATGGCGACGACAGTAACGACCCTCTCATCATTGACGTGCGCTCGGCCGAAGACTACGCCACGTCTCACATTCCTGGCGCCATCAACAACCCCAGCGGTAAGACCCTCTTCACCGCCGACGGACTGGCCGGCATCCCCACCGACAAGCAAGTTGTGGTCAACTGCTACACCGGCCAAACCGCCAGCCAGGTCACTTCCGTCCTGAATATGCTCGGCTATGATGCGGCCAACTTGAAGTTCGGCTTTGCTTCCTGGTCGTCTGATGGCGGGTATTCCTTTGACGCAGCCAAATCTCCCAACTACCGCACCGAGAGCGGCGCTGCTGAAGCCGCCCCGGCCGCCGCGCCCGCTGCGGAAGCAACAGCCACCCCGGAAGCCGCTCCCGCGCCCGCCCAACCGGCGCAACTGCCGGCCACCGGCGGCGTTGTTTTCAGCTTCACCTGGCTTTACCTCTTGTTTGGCGGCAGCCTGGTAGGCGCAGGCGCTTATCTACGCCGGAAGTAAACTAACCTTTTTGTTGAGAAGCTTTAGAAGCGGTGGAGGGGAAGTTTCCCTCCACCTCACTTCTAACTTGAAGCTAAAAAGTGGCGTTTTAGGTTGCTTCAATCTTGAAAATTGAAGCAACCTTGTCACAAAACGACTGCTAAGGAGTTTGAAGCGATGGTAAAAAGAAAGTCCACCTTTATTTCAATCTTGATTCTACTCAGCCTGATCTTGACTGGCGTGGTCACCATGGCTCAAGGTCCTGTTCAAGAAGCGGCCGACGATTTCTTCAGCGGCGGCCCCAAACACATTGCCGCTGTTGGTGTATTTGATAACCTGAACGACGGCGATGACGGCAACAATCCCTTCATCATTGATGTTCGTAAGCCGGAAGACTATGCCCTGTCCCACGTTCCCGGCGCGGTCAACATTGGCGTCACCGCCCTCTTTACTGCCGACAAATTGGCTGAACTACCTGCCGACAGGGATATTGTGATCTACTGCTACACCGGTCAAACCTCCAGTCAGGCGACTACCGCCCTGAATATGTTGGGCTACAAGGCCAAGAGTATGTTGTTTGGCTTCCCCGGCTGGTCGGCGGCTGA
>DUEH01000082.1 GCA_011192195.1 Chloroflexota bacterium
CGCCGGCGAGTAAAACTGGCGGCATAATGGTAAAACTGGCTTTGTATTCTCCGTAACGCGCGTGGAAATGTGGTTGCTGGTGACGACCAAATTCGTAATACATTGTGATGACCACGCCGTGGAACCGTGATATTTCCGGCAATTTTCTCTCCTGACTAAATCCCGCTATAATAATTCCGCGCACGTTGCGGCCAATGTTGCCAGCGCACTCTCCGGCGTTGGTTTCGTACAGGGGATGTGCTGTTCAACTGCTCCCAAAGGATGGTGATGCCAAAATTTATAGTTGTCATAGCCGGTTATGCGTTGACCACAGTGAATCAACGCATAACTGGTCTTGCCAGTCAAGGTATTAAAATAGACGGTCACAAATGTGTCACTATTTATTTCAGCCTTGCCAGTCAAGATAATGCCACGGCTTGTGGCTATGGTTACTTTTGTTCGGGGGAAATGCAAATTCAGAGCTTTTACAAGCGCCTGGCGGAATTCGTCCAGCGTCATTTGAGTAGCCCTTTGAGCTGATTGAGTTGATGGAGCCAATACTTCTTTTCAACAATCAGATCACTCCATCTCAACGCATCCATCTCAATTTCATACTCAAATTCGTTCCCCAGATCGCCGGCTTCCAGTTTTCGTTCAAAATCTGCGTATTCCAGGCCATACGCAATTTCCAGCTCCAGTTGTTCGCGTTCACACGCTTCCAGATGACGATGGATCTCGCTCAACAACAGATGAGTAATTTTTTGAGTTGGAGTCTCGCCTACTCCCACAACGCTGTCCAAAATAGACCCCACTTGGGGGAAAAGCTCTACTGTCATCATCTTGATACGTTTAGGCGCATCTTGTTTTCTGGTAACCAACACAGTCATTTTTCCTCCCCAAACCTACCCATTCGGCTGCGCCCTTCGTCAAGCTCAGGAAGTTCCCAGGGCAGGTTGTAATCTTATTGTAGCCCTGCCGCTATGAGAACGCAAAAGCGTCTATTTAAGCGGCGGCACCAAACACTATCATCATAATTACCTGTACGCACTGGCGAAGCAAATGAATTACCGTCAGTTGCATAATCTGAACAAAATACGCCAACAGAAAGGACATATACATGCAAGCAAAAATAGCCCTCCTCCCCGGCGATGGCATTGGCCCCGAAGTAGTCAACGAAGGAGTCAAAGTTCTCAACGCCATCGCCCAACGCTTTGACCACAACTTTAGCTTCACCGAAAACTTGATCGGCGGCATTGCCATTGACGAAACCGGCAATCCTTTGCCCGATGATACCCTGGCAGCCTGCCTACAGGCCGACGCTGTTCTACTCGGCGCGGTAGGCGGGCCAAAGTGGGACGACCCCACCGCTTCGGTGCGCCCGGAACAGGGCTTGCTGCGTATTCGTAAAGAGATGGGGCTGTTTGCCAACGTGCGCCCGGTAAAAATCTACCCCGCGCTGGCGCAGTCATCCACCCTTAAGCCGGAAGTGATTGCCAACGTGGATATGGTCATCATCCGCGAATTGACCGGCGGTCTCTACTTTGGACAGCCACAGGGTCGGCAGGATACAGAAAATGGCCGCGCCGCTCTGGACACAATGTATTACACCGAAGGCGAAATTGAACGATTGCTGCGCGTGGGCTTTACGCTGGCTCAACAGCGACGCAAAAAAATCACCAGCGTTGACAAAGCCAACGTGCTGGCCTCCAGCCGCCTGTGGCGCGAAATTGCCCACGAAGTGCGGCAAGATTACCCGGACGTAGACTATGAAGATATGCTGGTTGACGCCTGCGCGATGCACCTCATCCGCCGGCCTGGCGACTTCGACGTGATTGTGACCGAGAATATGTTCGGCGATATCCTCAGCGACGAAGCCAGTATGCTGGCCGGCTCGATGGGTATGCTCCCCTCCGCTTCGCTGGCCGAAGGGGCCAAAGGGCTGTACGAACCGATTCACGGTTCCGCGCCGGACATCGCCGGGCAGGGCATCGCTAATCCTTTGGCAACTATCCTGAGCTGCGCTATGCTATTACGAACGTCGCTGGGCCTAAACGAAGAAGCCGACCTGATTGAATCTACGGTTGATATCTTTCTGGCCGAAGGCTATCGCACCGCAGACCTGGCCTGCAACGATGAAAAAATTCTAGGCGCCACCGAAGTCGGCGACTTTATAGCGCAAGGCATTTTGCAGCATTAAACCGTCAGCCCTACGTGCGACACGCAACAAAAAAGCGGCGCAGCCTGAAAAAGCTGCGCCGCTTGAGCGCAATCAAAAAAGTGTCCGCTTATCAACCTGCCATCGCAGCAAAGAAAAGCGCCAGCAAGCCCATCACCCCAACGGCTAACAGCGCGTAAATTCCCAAACAAAGAATAGCCGCGCCAACAAAAACCGTCTTCTTCAGCAACCTGGGCCACTGATACAAAGGCGACATCGAAGAATCACTTACCCTGCCGATACTCAACAATTGTGAAGGAACCTGCATTGTTCACCTCATCGCTCACAAAGATAAAAAATCAGAATTAAGACTGCCTCTATTGTACCAGACAATCAGGTAAAAAACTGTAAAGAAACTGTAAAGAATTTCCCTGATTTACGCAATTTATAACCCACTGCCTCACCTGTAGTTGCGCATCACAAAACAAATAGTACCATTGTACCAACAAACCCTGCAAGGAGAAAACAATGAGAAGCGACGCCATCAAAAAAGGCTTTGAGCGCGCCCCGCACCGCAGCCTCATTCGCGCTACCGGCGTTATTCAAAGCGAAGAAGACTGGAACAAACCCTTCATCGCCATTGCCAACAGCTATATTGACATCATCCCCGGGCACGTCCATCTGGATAAATTCGGCGAAGTTGTCCGCCAGGCAGTGCGCGCCGCCGGAGGCGTGCCTTTTATGTTCAACACCATCGGCGTGGACGACGGCATTGCGATGGGACACTACGGGATGAAATACTCCCTCCCCAGCCGGGAACTGATTGCGGATTCGGTGGAAACGATGATTGCCGCCCACCAATTTGATGGCATGATCTGCATTCCCAACTGCGATAAAATTGTACCGGGCATGCTGATGGCAGCGATGCGCCTGAACGTTCCCACCATCTTCATCAGCGGCGGGCCAATGAAAGCGGGCGTCACCGCCGACGGGCAGGTAGTAGACCTGATCAGCGTTTTTGAAGGCGTAGGCGAACTGCAAGCAGGGACAATTACCAGCGAACAACTACTGGAACTGGAACAAGTGAGCTGCCCCACCTGCGGCTCTTGTTCCGGGATGTTCACCGCCAACAGTATGAACTGCCTCTGTGAAGCGCTGGGAATGGCGCTGCCCGGCAACGGAAGCATTGTGGCGGTTGACCCTCGGCGAGAAGAGTTGGCAAAACAAGCGGCAGCGCAGATCGTCGAACTGGTAGAGATGGACTTAAAACCGCGAGATATTGTCACCGCAGAAGCCATTGACAACGCTCTGTCGCTGGATATGGCTATGGGCGGCAGCACCAACACCGTGCTGCACGCGCTGGCTATCGCTCAGGAAGCCGAACTGGATTATCCGCTGGAACGACTGAAGCAACTTTCGCAGCGCACGCCCAACCTGTGTAAAGTCAGCCCTTCGTCGCACTATCATCTGGAAGATGTGGACAACGCAGGCGGCATCAGCGCCATTTTATATGAACTGAGCCAGAAGCCGGGCGCGCTGCATCTGAATCAACTGACCGTCAGCGGCAAAACGCTGGGCGAAACCATTGCCAATCACCCCACGCAAAACCCGGCCTGCATCAGAGCGCTGGATGAAGCCTACAGCCAGACCGGCGGACTGAGCATTCTGTTTGGCAATCTGGCGCCGCGTGGATCGGTGGTGAAAAGCGCCGGCGTGCTGCCGAAAATGCTGCAACATCGCGGCCCGGCCAAAGTTTATAACAGCCACGATGACGCCAACGCCGGAATCCTCTCCGGCGACATAAAAGCGGGCGACGTGGTGGTCATTCGCTACGAAGGGCCAAAGGGCGGGCCCGGTATGCAAGAGATGCTGGCGCCCACCAGCAACATTATGGGCATGGGGCTGGGCGACAGCGTTGCCCTGATTACCGACGGACGCTTCAGCGGCGGCACGCGCGGCGCGTGCATCGGCCACGTCAGCCCGGAAGCGGCGGAAGGCGGTCCCATTGCCTTTGTTGCAGACGGCGACCCGATAGAAATTGACATTCCCGCCGGAAAAATTGAGTTGTTGGTGAGTGAGGAAGAATTAGCCAAACGCAAAGCCGCCTGGCCCGGCCCGCCGGAGCGTCATTTAACCGGCTGGCTCAAACGCTACGCCAGAATGGCAACCAGCGCAGATAAAGGAGCGGTAATACAGTGAAGAATGAAAAATGAATAATGAATAATTTTTCACTCTTCATTATTCATTATTCATTTTTCATTATCATTATCAGCGCGCTGCTGATGAGTAATACCGCCGTCACCGCCAGCCCGCCTTCCGGGCCGAAGATGCCGCCGGTGATGGTGTCCGGGCCAACTTCCATCAAATTGATAAGCGTTACGTTGACCGGATTGCCGCTGACTTCAAAGCCCAGCAAATTCCCCTGCGCCCAGTTCCAGGCGGCGTGGATGCCAAAAACTCCCCACAAGCCCCCTTCGTACAGGGCAAATAGCGAGGTAAAAACGCCAAAGAGAAAGAGATTCAACACAGCAATGGGGCTGACGCCGGGATTGAGCAGGTGCAGCGCGGCAAAGAGCAAGGACGACAACACCACGCCCACCATCGCCGTGTAACGCGAGCCAATAACCGGCAGCAGCCAGCCCCGCGTAAGCGCTTCTTCCGCCGCGCCCTGCACCATCCAGCCCAGCAAAATGATGAGTACGCCCCCCAGCGCAGCCATCCCTTGTTTGCGCGGGTCGCCCTGCTCAAAGGCCACGCAGCCCAAGGCCGCCAAAATCCCCACCGATGCGCCAAAGGTCGCCAGCCCAATCAGCAGCCCGCGCAAATAATTTCGCAAGGCGTGGCGACGTTCCAACCCAATTGTCCAGGGCGCGCGTTTCTCAAAGAGAAAAATCCACGCCCACACAATCAAAAAAATCGGCCCAAAAGTGAAAATCAACAAAATGGCAGATTCCAGGCCCGTGTCAGGCGTCAGCAGGCTATCAAGCGTAGGTAAGTGTCCACTGCGCCAGAGGGAAAGGGGAATTAGAATGAGAAAAGCCGCAATTCCCCCGCCGATTTGCGCCATAAAGATGAAGATCACCGCCAACACCAGGGCAATGACAGGGTAAATTTTATCCAGCGCCGAAGCGTATTTTTGCAGCGATTCCGGCAATCGGTAGCCGCTTTTTGCCAGTTGTAACAGGTGATTGTCTGAATTGAATAAACTCATTAGAAAGCGCCTAATCTATTTCCAGACCAAGCTGGAAATAAAATAATTGATTAATTGTAACTACTCAATTCACAAATTAGTTATTTGTTTTCTCACTAACATATACCCTCCGGATTTGACAGGCATTTCGGCATCAAAATCCCGTCGTTTGCCAAAAGACCGCTGACAGCAGACCGCAGACCGCTGCAAAATCGACCTCTCGGCGGTCAACCGTCGGCGGTCGGCGGTCAAACGGGAACGCAAACCTTGTCAAATTGCAGGGGTAGTATGTTAGTGAGATTTGTTTTCAGGAATTTTTTATCGATAGAAAAGCCTTAAGACGCTATCACTCCCCAATTGAAAAATACTATCACCAAACTGATGGCCGCCAGCGCCAGCAGGCTGTAGTACAGGCGTTTCCAGATTGACCAGTAACGGCCCTTCCAACTGAGCAGGGCAAAAATAACAACTCCCGCCGACAATCCCGCAACCAGCAGCGGCAGCGCAAACAACGGTCCCCACACGCGCGGAACGCCAAGCAGCAATTGTATCTCATTTTCGTTGATAAAGCCTTCAACAATGATCAAGGCAACAATGCCCAGCAAGAAGAGCGAACTCAGCGCGCCCAGCGTCCACACCAACAGCCAGGCCGCCCACCCCCAGCGCGGCGGGTTGGTCGGCGGGCGATCCATCAGCGCGCGAATAAGCCAGGCCAGCGGCCAAACAATGAAGGCCGAAAGCAAAATCAGCAGCGCAAGGCTCAGAATTGCCGCAGCGCCCAAATAGCGCCCACTGAACAATCCCAACACCTTGCCCATCGCCGGGGTACTCACAATATCTTTGGACAATAAGAAGGTTACGCCGCTTTCCTGCTCAATGCACGTTGCGTCCGGGGAAGTTGCCGGGTTGTCCAAAAAATCCAGAACAATATTTTCCGCGCAATGGCTGGATAGAAAAGCGCCGTGTCCGGTGTTGGGGAAGGTGTAAGCGTAACTGCGGGACAAGTTTTTAGCCACCATCTCGCCAAATTCAGGCGGCGTGATGGGGTCAAAATGGCCGGAAAGAAGCAGGGTGGGGACCTTGCCGGTCACGGGCGCGTCAATTTCCGCTCCCAAATCAGGGACGCCCCACTGTTGGCACAAGGATTTAAAAGCATCGGCCTGGATAAGATTGCTGTCTACAAACTCGGTGCGCGCGCCGCCCACGGCCATATCTGCGAGACTAAAATCGCTGTCTTCAGCGCACATCACCGAATCATACATCCCGTTGCTCATGGTGCGGTCAAAGATCAGCAGGGGTAAAATAGTAGACAGAAAATCGCTGCGACCATCTTTAAGATCATAAATGAGCATTGGCAGGGCGGGCAAAATTTCGCTGCTGTAAAGCAGTTGAAAAACGGTCTCGGTCAAGTCGTTTCCGTCAAAATGCCACTGATACCGGCGATTGGTTTCCGGGTCGGTAAGGGGGACGCGCAACGGATCCTGGTCTAATTTTGCTGCCAGCTCAAAGAAGACTTGCTCCAAATCAGGGTAGTTGGTGTTGCACTGCGGGTCGTCGGCGCAGGCGCTAAAAAGGGCTTTGTAAGCGCGATCCATTGTGTAGGGGATTTGGGTGATGAAGTTGGTTTGAGTGGGTACTACCGCATCTAAAATAACGCTGCGCGCGCTGTCGGGAAAACGGCGCATAAAGTGCTGCGCCAGCAACGCGCCGTAAGAAACGCCGTAAAGGTTGATCTGCTCGAAGCCCAGAGCCAGGCGCAAGGCTTCAATGTCAGCGGCGTTCTCCAGACTGTTATAGGCCGACAGGTCAATGTTTTCTGAACGCAGCCTGTCGCGGCAGGCCAGTTCGGCGTCTACGCTTCCGGCGATGTCTTCTTCCAGGCTCAGGTCTTTGTCCAGCGTTTCTTGCGTGTAGGCCAGCGATTCCGGGCAGGCCAAAAACGGCTCTGAGTGCATTGTGCCGCGCTGGTCAAAGAGAATAATATCGCGTTGGACGCGGATATTCGTTTGACCAAGCATCGGCAGGGCGTAGGTGTCAATAGTGGATCCGCCGGGACCGCCTTGCAGCATTATCAGAGGATCGGGGGCGAGCGCGTCGCTGAAACTGTGGATGATGACCACGCCCAGTTGGATAGCCGGCCCGTTTGGGGCGCTATGTTTTTCCGGTACGGTCAGCGTACCGCAGGTTACGCCGCCGCTGCGTTCTTCCAGTTTTAGCGTACTTATTGAACACGGAACTTCCTCAAAAACGCCCGCCTTGACCGGGGGAGAATCGGCGGCAACAGGGGCGGAGAAAATAAATAGCAGCAGAAGAAGAATGGTAAATGGTAAATGGTGAATGGTAAATGGTAAATGGTGAATGGTAAATGGTGAATGACCAATGAGATTTTTTTTCATAACCGCGCCTTTGCCTTAGTCCCTTTCAAAAGCCAGAAAACGCTTGGGGTTGATTTCCGCTATTTGCCGGTAGTCCGCTTCACCCAAAGCTCCCCTGATCCCGATACTAAATTCGCGTTCCGAGCCGACCAGTTGAGCCATATAAGCGTCGGAGCCAAAGAGAATTTTCTCTCGCAGTTGGGGGGTATTGACCAACACTTTCAGCAAAGGCCACAAGCTGTCGTCAACAGCAGTAAAGGCAATGTCGGCGTAGATGTTGGGATAGCTTTCAATGAAATCACTGATGATTTTTAGCCAGGATTTATCGGTCCCCTCTGAAAAACGGGGGCGATGCAGGTACTCTTTCCACTCTTTGCCGCCGCCGTAATGGGCAAAAGAGAGTTTCAGGTTGGGAAATTCTTCCAGGACCCAGCGATAATTTTCCGGGTGCGTGTAGTTATCGCTGAAGGTAGAAGGATGAGTACCTTCCAGACGTTTGCCGGTTTTGGGATGTCTGCGCATCTGCGGCGTAACTTTGCCCTTGAAGGTAATTCCTCCCCGTGAACAATGCGTAATGACAGGAATCCGCCGCTCCTCTGCAAAACGATAGACATCGTGTAATCCCTCATCAAAGGGATAGTAACCCAGTGGCGGATACAACTTGATACCGCCAAAATGACGGTGGTCAATGTATTCTTTCACCAATTCTGCCACCCCCTCCCGCCGAGGATCGGCGTTGATGAAGGGGATGATGGCCTGCGGATACTGCCCCCGCAAACTTTCCAACTCGGCCAGTTGGTGCAGATAATCCTTTGGCGCTTCACCCGCGCCCATCTGATCCATATCCAGCGCCAAAACGACAAACTTTGCATCCCGAGGATAAAACGCGCGAATGCTCTGAAAAATGACCTTCTGCGAGCCTTTTGCGCCGTAGTCTAAAAAGCTTGCCAGACGCTCAAGTTTATCGTTGTTCGTGAAAGGGATGATTCGCTTGAGCCAGTAACTCACAAAAGCTGCCCTTTGTCCACTGCGCAGGTATTTCAAAAGGTTAAAAGCCAAAAACCCATCCGGGACGTTTTGATTGCTAAAGGTATGAATGTGGCAATTATAGATTTCCATAACGCCTCC
>DUEH01000083.1 GCA_011192195.1 Chloroflexota bacterium
ATGATCACACCCACCCCAATCAGGCGCAAATGGACTCCTTGCTGGCGCTCATCCGGCGCTTGATGGACGCATACAACATCCCCATCGAAAACGTGCGCGGGCATCGGGAATTGGCCGGAAACGCCACTCAATGTCCCGGCGCAAATGTAGACCCGGCCCAAATTCGCCACCTGCTGCGACAATCGCCCCCACCGCCGCCGCTCCCCGAACCGGAACCCGGTCAACACGTCATCATCCTGCCCGATTCGGACGCCTATTTGAATGCCGCGCTCAGTTATATCTGGAAATTTCAGCCCGATGTCAGTTTTGCGCCGCAAGTTGCCGCCGGTCGGTGGGAATACGTAACCGCTGTCGGAGACATCAGCCCGGATTTACTGGCCGAATATCGGCAGCGCGGCGCGCTTCTGGTTCAGCACATCTCCGGCGACGAAAATACTGCGCAGCAACAGTTAGACGAACTGGTCGCCCAAAATCAACGCTTTTTGCAACCCTCGTCAGAGCCGGAATACACGCTTTACACCGTTCAACCCGGCGACAGCCTGAGCAAGATCGCCCTTCAATTCTACGGCGACGCTCAATTGTGGAACATCATTTTTGAAGCCAATAGGGATGTGTTGTCTGATCCAGCGAGGATTTCGGTAGGGCAAGTATTGAAGATACCGCCAAAACCGTAGCTAGAAGATTGGGAATTAGAGGTTAGAGGCTGAATGTTGGAGAGTAGAACAGGAAATTGGTAAAGCCCGCTATGGCAGCAATTCAAAGGCATTACAATGCCGGGGGTGCACAATCGAATAGTCTCGACGGTCAAATGTCAAAATACGAGTAATGCCAAGCCGTTCTGCCATCGCAATAATCGAAGCGTCGGCAAAATCGAGTCTGGCGTCCGCATATTGAGCCAAAATTTTATTGACTCTGGGTAAATCTGCGACGTCAACCGGCACAAGTTCAATATCGCTGTCAACTAGACCGGTCAGGAAATTACGCATTGCCAGATGCCCCAAACGGGAGTGGAGAAGGTAACACAATTCCGGCAACACGGGCGAGGGTAAAAATAATGAAGCAGTCGTCAAATTGCTCAAAAAATCAACTGACCGTTTATGGTTGTCGTCGCGCAGGTCATTCAGCGCGTACAAAAAATTGGTATCAAGCAGGATTTTCATCTTCCCTCTCTACACGCCAACCGCGCGCTGGATCAACCTCCGTTGCTAATATTTCCTCGTCTCGCATTGAAACATCATTCACGCCGGAATCGCCCTGTCCGGCAATAGAAAGCAAAAATGAAACGCCAGACGTTTTCCGCGGCTGAGTTGTGTACAAACGGAGCGCATCGGCTACAATCTGTTCCGGCGCGCGCTGCTCGGTTGCGGCAATTCGGCCAATTTGTTGTATCAACCTTTGATCCATAATTTCAATAACCATCGCATCCTCCTTTCTATCATTATACCACAACCTATACGGAGCCAATAACTATGCGCGAATACGCCGCCAATTTTCACCAACACACCGCCCATTCCGACGGGAGCGGTACGCACGAGGAAGTCATCGAAGCAGGCCGACAGGCCGGTCTGGATGTGATGGTCTTCACCGACCACAATGTTTATGTTCCCGATGTGGAGGGATGGTATGACGATGTTCTGGTTCTAATGGGCATCGAAATCAACGATAGAAGCCAGGAACCGGAACACAGTCACTACCTCTGTCTGGGCGTGGATAGAGACCTGAACGAATACGCCGCCGAACCACAGCGATTGATTGACGCGGTCAACGACATCGGCGGGGTGGGTTTCATCGCCCACCCCTTTGAACGGGCTGCCCCGCGCTTTGGCGAGGATGAAATTCCCTGGAAACATTGGGAAGTCAGCGGCTACACCGGCCTGGAAATCTGGAATTATATGTCAGAGTTCAAATCCTGTTTGAGCAGCAAACCCAAAGCCTTGCAAGCCGCCCTCTCCCCCGACAGCTTCATCACCGCTCCTTTCCCGGAAACATTGGCCTACTGGGACACCTTACTGAAGGCCGGGCAAAAAGTATTCGCCATCGGCGGATCAGACGCCCACGCCAACACCTACAGTATGGGACCAATCAGCCGGACCCTCTTCCCTTACAAAGACCTCTTCGGCGCGGTGCGCACCCATCTCTTGCTGGACGATCCTCTTTCCACAGACCTGAAAACGGCCAAGCAGCAGGTACTCGATACGCTGCGGCGCGGTCATTACTTTGTCGCCTACGACCACATTGGCGACACCAGCGGCTTTCGCTTCACCGCCGCCAACCCCGACGGCCAAATCATCTTCAGCGACGCCTCTCCGCAAGACCAAATTATGCCGGGCGACGAAATCACTCCGGGCGAATTGAATATGGTTGAACTCAGCGTCACTGTCCCCCAGCGCGCCGAAATTCGCTTGCTGAAAGATGGTGAAGTAATTGCCACAACGCGCGGCCAATCGCTCACGTTTTTGGCCTCGGAACCGGGCGTGTACCGGGTGGAGTGCTACAAGGTCTTTAAAACCAAATGGCGGGGATGGATTTACAGCAATCCCTTATGGATAAACGCATAAATCAAGACGCGAATTTTGCATCACTTAGGGGGGTGGTGTATTATTGCGGTTTGAAACGACTTTGAAATTTGGAGACATGCTATGGCTACTATTAAACTACAAGCAGCACCGCGTGAAGTATTTGGGAAAAGAGTCAAAACTTTACGTGAAGCGGGGTTGATACCCGCTGAAATTTATGGTCGAAAAACAGAAAGTCAATCTATTCAGATTCCGGTCAAAGATTTGCATCGCGCCTTGGACCAGGCGGGAGGCACAAACCTGATTGCTGTAGAAGTTGGCAAACAAAAAGCTATTCCGGCGCTGGCGCGAAATATTCAATATTCCATCCTCAAGCAAAATTTACTCCACGTTGATTTTTACGCGGTAGTGATGGATGAAACCGTAAACGTGAACGTCCCCATCTATGTGATTGGCGAATCTGATCTGATCAAACAAGAAGGCGGCACACTGGTTACGGGCATCAACGAACTGGAAATCGAGGCGCTGCCGGGCAACTTGCCGGAATCCATCGAAGTAGACATCAGTGGCATCGAGGGTTTCTCAAAATCAATCAGCGTTTCCGATTTGACATTGCCTGAAGACATCATCGTTCACTCCAGTCCAGAGTCAATGGTCGCAGTGATCCAGCCGCCCAGACTCATTGAAGAAGAGGAAGAAGATATTCTGGATGAGGAAGGTCTGGAAGTCAGCGCTGAAGTTCCCACCATTGGGGATGAACAAGAACAAGAAGAAGAGTAGGCGTTACCCGCAGTTGAATTATCCGATCAACAAAAATAAGGGAGCAGAAATTCTGCTCCCTTGTTTTTATGGTAGTGGTTAAGAGGCTATTATGCCCAAACCAGCTTCACACTTGCTGCAACTTCTACAAACCCAAAGCGTGGCCCAAAAAGTTATCAGAGCTTCCAGAGAAGATTTGGGACTGGCCGACTCAATTCGCTTCCCCTTCCTGTCTATCGTCGAACAGCAGGAAATGAAACTGGCGCTGCTCTTGTCGCTCATCAACCGGGCGGTGGGCGGCGCGCTGCTCATTGGACCCCGTGGAACGGGAAAAACCACGGCGGTACGCGGACTAACAGATCTAATGCCTTCCGTGAAACGAAGCAAATGCGTTCACGGATGCACTGAAGAGGCTGTTCTGAATTTTGGAGTGGATGGCGTATGCCCCGACTGCGCCGTAAAATTTGGTCTGGGCGAAAGTCTCACCGTACCGGAACCAATGCGCTTGATAGAGTTGCCCCTAAACGCCCGTATGGAAGACGTGGTGGGCGGCATCAACGAGCGAATTGCCATCGAGCAGAACAAAGTGCAGTTGGAACGCGGCATTCTCTCTCACGCCGATCAAAACGTTCTGTATATTGACGAAGTGAATCTGCTGGACGACGCCATCATCAACGCCATTTTAGACGCTGCCGCTCAGGGGATGTTCACCGTACGGCGCGGTTCAATGACGGCAACCTATCGCGCCCGCCTCTTTCTTATTGGCTCGATGAATCCTGAAGAGGGGCAGTTGCGCCCGCAAATACAAGATCGTTTTGGGTTGAGGGTTGTGGTCAGGGGATTGACAAATCTCGGTGATCGTCAGGAAGTGTATCGCCGCGCAGTTGACTATCAGCAAGACCCTTATAAATTTGTGGCGCAATGGGACTTTGAAACCCAAAGAACGCTGATTGATGTTCAAAACGCCCGCGATATTCTGTCAAAAGTAACATTTGCAGACGGCGTAGAAGCAAGCGGCCTGCGTTGGGTGCAAGCGCTAAAAATTGAAAGCCACCGCGCCGAAATCACTATGTTCGAGGCCGCTCGCGCCTACGCCGCCGCCGACGGACGTGAAACAGCATCGCTGGGTGATCTGCGCGTGGTGGCGCCGCTGGCGCTAAAACAGCGTCAAAGCCAGTTCATCACCGACTATATGAAACAGCAACAGGAAGAAAACGAAATTATTCAGGCCGTGATCAACAACAGCGACGAATGACGAATGACGAGCGACGAATGACGAATAGAGTTGATTTGCGCCATTCGCCATTCGCCATTCGCCATTCGCCTCAGGGGCCTCCCTGGTCACTCATTACCGAATCAGCCAGTTTATCTACAATTTGCGCAGTCGTTTCAGCCTCTTGTTTGGCGGCGGCGGCTTCCACCTGCGCATCGCTGGATTGTTGAACCGCCGTTGCCGAACTCTCTTTGGCTGTCTCAGCATCACTCTTGGCCTGGGCAGCATCAGTTTGGGCGGTACCTGCCGTCTCCAGAGCTACTCCGGCTCCTTGCCTGGCGGTTTCAGCATCTTTTTTGGCCTCCACTGCGTCCACTTTTGCAGTTCCCGCTTCCGCCTTTGCTTCGGCGGCCTGATTGTGGGCAAAATTACTCTGTACCAGCGACACAATCGAAGTTCCGCCGGTGAAGAGTGAAATGATCAGGGCTACGGCGGCCAGCGCTTTAGGCAAGTCATCCATAATGGCTACCACATTGTCCATAAAAGACTGTTCTTCACCTGGCTCCCCCGCTTTTAGTACCTTCCCCCTTTTATCCACCACAACCGGACGCGACGAGGGCTTTTCCCCACCCGCAACTGTTGGTTTGGACAGAATCAAGGCGCGCTGGATGATTGGCTCATAGCTTTTGGCCGCCTGCCCAAAAGCCTTGTCATAAATATCCAGCGTTTGCTCCAGATCATTGGCATATACCGCAATGACCTTCTGCATTTCAGCCGTCTTCTTTTGTTCGGCAGTTAAAGCCTGTTCCATCAATTTCATCCGCCTCTCCAGTACAGCCAGTCTTTTGCTTGAGTCTGATGTTGTTGGATTGCTCATTGGTTTCCCTCCATTTTTATCATTTTTACTATTGCCTTAAATTGTACCCGCTAAAACAGCAATGAGCAATCCTGGCCTTAATAAAGAAGCCTATCGGGTTGCGCTCGCTTGAAATAAGTTGTATTATTTGCATTCAAATATGCTCATTTTTTAGCAACCCCCTCAGAAGGAGAAAAAAGTATGTCCAAAGCACAAGTAAAAAAAGTTGTTCTGGCCTACAGCGGCGGTCTGGATACCAGCGTCATTGTTCCCTGGCTCAAAAATAATTACGGCTGCGAAGTAGTTTGCGTTTGCGCCAATTTGGGGCAGGAAGAGGAATTAGACGGCCTGGAAGAAAAGGCCATTGCTTCCGGCGCCAGCAAATGTTACATCGAAGACCTGCGCGAGGAGTTCATCACCGATTATATCTTCCCCGCCGCGCGCGCCGGCGTGGTTTACGAACGCAAATACCTGCTGGGAACCAGCATCGCCCGCCCGCTGATTGCCAAACGTCAGGTGGAAATTGCCGCTATGGAAAACGCCGACGCCGTTTCGCATGGCGCCACCGGCAAAGGGAACGATCAGGTTCGCTTTGAATTGACTTACCAGGCGCTCAATCCCAAACTAAGAGTCATTGCCCCCTGGCGAGAATGGAACATCCGCAGCCGGCAAGACGCTCTGGACTACGCCGTAGAACACAACGTTCCGGTAGCAAGCGCTGAAAAGTCCATCTACAGCCGAGACCGCAACATTATGCACATCAGCCACGAAGGGGGCGTTCTGGAAGACCCCTGGCTGGAACCGGAAGAAGTGATGTTCCAACTCAGCAATTCGCCGGAAAAAGCGCCTGACAAAGCAGAATACGTAGAAATTGAATTCCAGACTGGCTATCCCAAGAAAATCAACGGCACGGCGATGGGACCCATCAGCCTGCTGACCACGCTGAACAAACTGGGCGGCAAACACGGTATTGGGCGCATTGACATCGTGGAAAATCGCTTGGTAGGGATGAAAAGTCACGGCGTATATGAAACGCCCGGTGTGACTATTTTGATGGAAGCCCATCAGGCGCTGGAACAACTGACGCTGGACAGAGATACGCTCCACTACAAACAAGTCATCGCCCTGCGCTACGCAGATTTGGCTTATAACGGGCGCTGGTTCTCTCCCCTGCGCGACGCGCTGGACGCTTTTGTAAACGTAACGCAAGAGCAGAACACCGGTCTGGTTCGCCTGAAACTCTATAAAGGCAATATTAGCATTGTGGGGCGAAAATCCCCCTTCAGCCTGTATCGGGAAGACTACGCCACCTTTGGCGAAGAAGACGTTTATAACCAACAAGACGCCGAAGGCTTCATCAAATTGTACGGCCTGCCGCTTAAGGTTCAGGCGATGGTAGACATCGAAGGTTTTGGCAAGGGGCGTTATCAAGAGCCGGATTACAGCAAGTTCAAGCGGGACTAAGCGAATGGCGAATTTGCGAATGGCGAATGATAAACCGGATTCGCCATTCGCGCGGTTACAGTAATTTTCTGGTTCACTGTACAAAAAATCATTGGAAAGTACCTATGAATCTCAATCTTGACGGGAAAAAAGCGCTCATCACCGGCGCATCGCGGGGAATTGGGCGCGTAATTGCCCAAAAATTCGCCGCTGCCGGGGCGAAAGTGGCCGTACACTACAACAGCAATCGCGCTGCCGCCGAAGAAACGCTCAACAGCCTTCCCGACACAGGACACATTATTGTGCAAGCCAATATGAGCAGCGCCGATGAAGTAGAACAAATGGTAGCTGCGGCAGTCGAAACCTTGGCTGGACTGGATATTCTGGTCAACAACGCCGGCGTCTTTGAAGCGCACCCGCTGGACACGGTGGATTACGCTACCTGGCAGGCCAAGTGGCAAAAAATCATCCAGACTAATTTACTGGGCGCGGCTAACGCCAGCTACTGCGCCGCCCGATTTATGATTGAACAGGGCGGGGGACGCATCATCAACGTCGGCTCGCGCGGCGCCTATCGCGGGGAACCGGAATCCCCCGCTTACGGAGCCAGTAAAGCCGGGATGCACGCGATGAGCCAATCCTTGGCCAAACACCTGGGGCCGCATAATATCTACGTCACCGCCGTTGCGCCCGGTTTTGTGCAAACCGAAATGGCGCGCGAATCGTTGCGCGGCGCAAGCGGCGACGAAATTCGCGCTCAAAGCCCGCTCCATCGCGTTGCCGCCGCCGAAGAAGTGGCGCACACCGTCCTCTTTTTGGCCGCTCCCGGCTCTGAGTGGCTCACCGGCGGCGTAATTGATGTCAACGGCGCATCGTATTTGCGATAGCAGGGCAATAATGACCGCCGACCACTGACCGCCGACCGCCGAAAGGCCGGTTTCGCGGCGGTCAGCGGTCAAATGGGGCACAAATCCTCTCAAATTGCAAGGGTATATGTTAGTGAGAAAATGTCCCTTACTGTATAATAAATCTGTAAACTACAAAAACTCTATAAGTTAAACAAGGAGGTTTAATTATGGAAGGCGTTTTATCCGGGTTGTTTTGTTTTGTTGGTATTGGCGTATTCTTATTGGTGATATTCCTGGTAATGGCCGTTAGAGTTGTTCAGGAATATGAGCGGGGTGTCATCTTCAGACTGGGGCGATTGGTGGGCGCCAAAGGGCCGGGGCTGTTTCTGCTTATCCCCTTCATTGACCGGATGGTCAAGGTAGATTTGCGCGTGGTCACGCTGGATGTTCCAGCGCAAGAGGCCATTACCAAAGATAATGTGACCATCAAAGTAAACGCCGTTGTGTATTTCAAAGTCTTTACGCCCACTGAAGCGGTGGTGAAAATAGAAGACTATCGCCGGGCAACGTGGCAAATTGCCCAAACCACGCTGCGCAACGTCATTGGTCAAAGTGAGTTAGATGAATTGCTGGCTCATCGGGAAAAGATCAATGAACAATTGCAACATATCATTGACGAACAGACCGAACCCTGGGGCATTAAAGTAACGTTGGTTGAAATAAAAGACGTGGAACTACCGGCTACCATGCAGCGCGCAATGGCTAAACAGGCGGAAGCCGAGCGCGAAAAACGCGCCAAGATCATCCACGCATCCGGCGAGTTTGAAGCCTCCAAGCAGTTGGCTCAAGCTGCTAAAATTATTGGCAGCGAAGAGAGTACGCTGCAACTGCGCTACCTGCAAACCCTGACTGAGATTTCAGTAGAGAAAAATTCAACCGTCATCTTCCCCGTACCAATTGATTTTCTAAAGTCGCTAATGGGCAAAAAGGACGACGTTGAATAATA
>DUEH01000084.1 GCA_011192195.1 Chloroflexota bacterium
GCCAGCCAAGTGTACATTTTAGCTTCTTGCGAATACCAGATCAGGTACGGCGACGCAGCCGCCAGCAACGCGGCAATTACGCCAACAGCGCGCGCCAGCCGAAATTGACGCGCCACTTGATAAGTCAAGGCCACCATCAACACCCCGCCAACGGTAGAGAAATAGCGCAACGAAAACTCGCTATCGCCGGTGAGGGCGCGCCAAAGACGCAAAGCGGCAAAATAAAGCGGGCCGTTATGCCCTTCTTGCGGCAAAACGCTCAACAAATACCCCAGCGATCCACTGGAATACCGGATGGCGTCCACTTCATCGCGCCACAGGCTTTGCGCGTCCAGATGATAAACGCGCAGAGCAAAGGCAAGCAACACAACTGCCAGCATCAATAGGTGCTTTTCAGTGAAGTTCCCTTCGGCTTTGCTTGGGGCAGGCTTGTACAACGAGTAAAAAAAATTACCGCGAAGGCGCAAAGCACGCCAAGTAAAAAAAGAAAAAGCTTTGCGCTCTTTGCGTCTTCGCGGTTCAATAATCCCTTCCAGATTACGGCTTATCCGCGCCAGAATAGTTGGAGATTGGAAGTTGGCAGCATCCCCTTGTCTGCTTGTCTCCCTACTCGCCATCCCTGTTTTTCCGTTTCAAATGAGAGCCTCTAATTTGCAGGAAGGGGAAGAGAATCAGGGCCAACAAAATGACACTGACGCCTAGACACAGCCACAACCAGGCGAACATCTGCACCGCTGTGTCAATTAACTTGACTTCGTTGACCACCATTGGCGTATCAGGGTCAATGGGGGCAGCGGTGGGGGGTGGCGCCAAGGTTGGCTGAACGGCTGCCGGGGGAACTTCGATGGGAGTGGCGGTAGGCAGCGGTTCGGCGGGCGCATCGGCGGGCGCGGGGGGTTGCGTGGGTACAGGCGTGGCGCTTGGTTCAGGCGTAGCTTCTTCCGGCGGCGCAGGGGTTGGCTCTGCCGGTTCTTCCGGCGTAGGCGTTGCCACCGGAGAGTCAGGGGGGTCTACAGGCGATTGAAAGAAAGAGTAAGCCGGTTTTGCCGGGCCGGTCAACAGAAGAGAAATTGCCACAGCCAGCAAAGCGTAAGCTATCAACGAGAGTTTTTTCATCAAGACCTCAATGGTAAGTTCGGCTTCAAAAACAGATGGCTATTATAACAAAGCCCCTGCCCTTCGCCAAATTTCTTGACATCCACCCTGGATTGTGTTAGGCTGTGATATTCCAAATTGACACAAATCAGAAAGGATTTTTCATTATGCGAACCATCATCCGCATCCTCATCGGCCTGATACTGGTATTGGCGTTGGTTTTGATTGGCGCTTTTGCCTGTATACGCAACAGCCTGCCCAAAACCAGCGGAAGGGTCAAATTGGCCGGACTGGACGGACAGCTTGAAATTGTCCGCGACAAAGACGGCGTGCCTCATATCTTCGCCGCCACCGACCACGACGCCTTTTTTGCCATAGGCTACGTTCACGCTCAGGATAGAATGTGGCAAATGGAGTTCCAGCGTCGGATTGGCGCGGGGCGATTGAGCGAAATTTTAGGCGAAGCCACTCTGGACACCGACAAATTCCTGCGCACGCTGGGAACTTATCGCGCCGCCGAAACCGCCTGGCCTGCCTTGAGCCAGGAAAGCCAATCCGCTCTAACAGCCTACGCTGCCGGCGTAAACGCCTGGCTTGAGGAGGGACACGTTCTGCCGGTGGAATTTCTAATTCTGGGCGTTAAGCCGGAACCGTGGACCGTTTATGATTCGCTGGTGTGGTCTAAAATGATGTCCTGGGACTTGGGCGGCAATTACGATATGGAACTGCTGCGCGTGAAACTGGCGCAGGCGCTCGGCCCGGAACGCGCCGCCCAACTGCTGCCAGCATACCCCGAAGACGGAACAACCATCCTTAGCCAGAATGAACTCGCCCCTCAAACCAGCGACACGTTGCTGGACATTGACACCCAGCTACAAACACTCTTCCACCTGCGCGGCCTTGACGTAGGCAGCAACAATTGGGTTGTCTCCGGCAAACTGACCGAAAGCGGCCTTCCCCTGCTGGCAAACGACCCCCATTTGGGCGCGCGTATCCCCTCCATTTGGTATCTGGCGGAAATACAGGGCGAAAATATCCACGTTATTGGCATCACCTTCCCCGGCCTGCCTATTTTGGCCGCCGGTCACAATGAAGACATAGCCTGGGGCGTAACCAACGTTGGCCCGGACGTACAAGACCTGTACGTAGAGCAAGTCAATCCCAAAAATCTAAACCAGTACAAAGTTAATGATAAATGGGTTGATATGACCATTGTCGAAGAGCCAATTTATGTCAAGGGAGAAGATGAGCCAATCTTATGGGCCGCTCGAAGCACCCGCCACGGTCCCCTCATCAGCGATGTCAGCGGCAGCGCGCCAATGCCCGTTGCAATGCGCTGGACGGCTCTGGCCCCGGACGATACCACAATGGACGGTTTCTTCAAGCTCAACTACGCCGCCAATTGGGAAGAATTTACCCAGGCTCTCTCCTACTACGTTGCGCCCAGTCAGAATTTTGTCTACGCTGATACAAAAGGCAATATTGGCTACTACGCCCCCGGGCGCATCCCCATTCGCAGCAAAGGGCAGGGGCTTGCGCCCGTTCCCGGCTGGAATGATGACTACAAATGGGAGAGTTGGATTCCCTTTGATGAACTGCCTCACGCTTATAATCCGGAAAAAGGCTACATCGCCACTGCCAACAACAAAGTCATCTCAGACGAATATCCCTACTTCATCAGCGCGCAATGGGCGTCGCCGCAGCGCGCCCAACGCATTTCAGAGATGATCGAAGAGATGAGCAGCGGCAGCGAAAAAATTTCGGTGGACGATATGGCCGTCATTCAGGCCGACCAACACAGCGCGCAAATCAGAGAACTGCTGCCCCTGCTGCTGCAAATCACCCCCGTCGATGACCGCCAGAAAGAAGCCCTGTCCTATCTGCAAAACTGGGACGGCGACACCGGCAAAGACAGCATTGCCACCAGCATCTACCAGGCGTGGTTTAGGCAGCTAGGCCCGGCTGTCTTTGAAGACGACCTGCGCGGCGATCTGTACGACGACCTGGCCGAGCGCGTCCACGAAACCTTTTTGATCAACATTATGACCAATGAAAACAATGTGTGGTGCGACAACTTTCTCACCACGCCCTCGGAAAACTGCGCAGACATAGCCCAAACAGCCCTTGACCGGGGGCTGGATGATCTGGAAGATCGAATGGGCAAGAATATGTCCAGGTGGCAGTGGGGCAACATTCACCTCACCCAATATCCCCACGCTCCTTTCAGCGAAGTTGACGCTCTGAAACGCTTCTTCCACCGGGAAATTGCCAACGGCGGCGATAAGTACACCGTCAACGTAGCGCCGCCCAAATATTCCAATCAGGAAAACCCCTACTACCAATTCCACGTGCCCAGCTACCGGCAAATTGTTGACTTGAGCGCCTGGAACAGCAGTCGCTTCATCCACACAACCGGACAATCAGGCAACGTTATCAGCCCTCATTACGATGACTTCATCGAGCGGCATCAGGCGGTTGAATACCTGCCTATGTCCTTTGGCAGAGATCACGTAACGGGAGACGTGCTGGTCATGCAGCCAAAGTAAAAAGAGATTAGAGATTGGGGATTAGAGACGCTAATCTGGCAGTCTCCAATCCCCAACCTCTAATCTCCGGATTCTGGCTTCTAATTCTCAGTTCTTAAAACGGCACAATCTTTTCGGCGGCAATAAGGATAAAGCAGCCTACAATAGAAACCGTAAAAAACAATAAAAGGGTTAAAACCAAAATCTGTTGTTTAGAAATACTGGCCATCGCTCGAACCTCCCGTTACTTGACAATAATAGCATAACATAAAACTGTTTTTTGTCAAGCGCCGGTGAAATTGCGAGACTACATTAGGTACTTTCCAGTGAAATTCTTGTACAGTGCGCAAGAAAATTTTACCACAGAGGCACAAAGACGCAGAGAATAAAAAATTATAAAATGCTCTGTGCCTCCGCGCCTCTGTGGTGAAAATTCCTTTTTGGGTAGTGGTAAAAAAGTAAGTGATGGAGTCCAAAACTACAGTTTTGGATTCCGCAATCATCACTTACAACTTAACCATTACCTATTTCTKAWCRWWGTTKWGGKSGRWYMGGCACTGGGGTCGTTCAATGGGAAAGACATTTTTAAGCACGAATAACACGAATTTTCACTAATTTTTAATTTTTATATTCGTGTAAATTAGCGCTATTCGTGGTTAKATTTTTATCCTTTACGCCAATCCCATTCAAGGACCCCAGCGCCTATCTTTGGCGCCGGCCGCATATCCTGGCGCTTACTTTGGTCAAAGGAGCCGGGGCCTTGAGCTATGGGGCGATTGATGTAGTTCAGGTCAACTTTGCAGAAACGATTTTCAGGATTGGAAACAACGGTTCCGGTACACTGGGCTTGATTTACGCCGCTATTGGGATTGGCACGGGTATCGGCCTGCTGCAGATGACCGTTCCCAACCGGTATCGGGGGCGGGTATTCGCCTTTGATATGGCAGTTTATACTCTGGCGGCGGCCTTGTCTACAATGTGGGCTGGTTTTGCCTTTGACAATCTGGGGTTAAGCGCCAGGGAAGTGGTTTTTGTGAGCGGCGTAGTAGCGGTGAGCGTCCTGAGCGTGTGGGGGATTTACCAGCGAATGTATTTGAAAACAGTAGACGGTGGGGGCCGAAATATGCCGGGCTGACGCACCGATTGGATTGGGGTTTGCTTGACTTGTAACCTTTTTCTGTTTATGATATGATTTAATTAGCAGAGCAAAAGAGGCGCTTTATGGACCTAATGAACACAGACAACAAAGGATTAGCTTATATTAGAAGCGAAGATCAATTCGATCAGGCTCACCGAAAGGCCTTTGTGCAAGACATCATTGGTCGAATTAGCGGGCATAGCCTTGATTTACTCTCTTTTGAAGATGTAGTGACCAAGTTACGGTTGCATCACACAGTCAATCTGGGTTTGCAAGACATCCCCCTGGCGCAAATAATCGGCAGTTGCGGCCGCTACACAGATTTTAACCGCACTTTTTTACCGCGACGGGCCGGTAGGGACAAAGAACGCTGGCGGCAAATTTATACTCTGGCCACAACCGGAAAGGGTTTCCCCCCCATAGATGTCTACAAAGTTGACCAGGTTTACTTCGTCAAGGATGGAAACCACCGGGTCTCCGTCGCTCAGGAATTAAAGTGGAAAACGATACAAGCTTACGTGACCGAATTGCCAACTGTTTTCACCCTCGAAGCAGATATTCAACCTGACCAACTTTTGATCAAGGAAGAATGCGCCCAATTTTTAGAAAAAACGCAACTTCATAAGCTCAGGCCGGAAGTAGATATTGTTTTCACCGAACCCGGACGATATAGCCGGCTGCTCAAACAAATATCTGTTTGTAGATTTTTGCTTGGCGAGGGCCAACAAGAGAATCCTACTTGTGAAGACGCGGTTATTGATTGGTATGACAACCTCTATGCTCCTATGATCGAGCATATCAAAAAGAGTGGAGTGATGAAATCTTTTCCCCGCAGAACCTCGGATGACTTGTTAGCCTGGATGGTTGAACACCAAAAAAAACTCAGGATCAAGCACCAACTGGATGAGGAGTATATGATCAAGCATCGCGATGAATTTTTGGCCTTTGTCAATCAGCTAACTCTCTGGGCGGTAGCAAAAATTGAGATAGAAGAAAAGGTAAAAAATCTGCTCGGCGGCAGGGCGCATAAGTACGATCAAGAATAGGGATTTATGTTTAGCGTAGATTAAAATTCTCTCATTTTTGCCATATTTCCTTCAAATTACTTGAATTATTCCTTGAATTGTGGTACTATGTTCTTAGCAGTAAGTGTTACTAACTACAAGAAAGGAGAAACCTATAGAGTGATCAACCAGCCAAACGGTAAGTGAACTTGGGGGATTGCATCAAGGTTTAATTGCCAGAGTAGCGTGTGGCAGAGCCAAAAAGCCATCCGCCGTAGCGGTTAGCAAATGCTCAAGCAACGCTTACCGAACCTTAGTTTAGTAACAACGCATGCGTAAAATTGAATAAACATTAAAAAGCCGCCACAGATACCTGTGGCGGCTTTCTTTTTTAGGTGGTGGTTAAAAGTGATAACTGTGGAGTTTCAAACTATAGTTTGAAACTCTGTCACTTACTTTCCTGCCACTCCCCTTTTTTACTCAGCCAAACTTTGGTAAACCTTCAATAATTTCTCTGCTGCTGTCTCCCAGGTGAATTTTTTGGCTTGCTCTATGCCTGCTTTGGTATATTCTTCGCGTAGTGATGGGTGTGACACAAATTGACATATCGCATTTGACAAAGCTGTTGTGTCTGTAGCGGGTAGCAGCACGGCGGCCTTTCCAGCTATCTCCGGCAGCGACGAGTTGTTAGCGGCGACAACAGGGGCGCCGCAGGCCATTGCTTCCAGCGCTGGAATGCCAAAGCCTTCGTAATGAGAGGGAAAGGCGAAGACCTGCGCCAGACTGTACAGCGCCGGTAAATCTTCATCGGCTACAAAGCCAATAAGGTGGACGCGAGAGGAAGCAGGCGACTTTTTGGCAGCCTCAAAAATACTATCGTAGAGCCAGCCTTTTCCCCCGGCAATAACCAGATGCAGGTCAGGATGATCGACTTGCAGCAGGTTGAAAGCCTCAATCAATCCCTCATAATTTTTTCGCGGCTCCAAAGTCCCCAATCCCAAAATAAAGCGCTCCGGCAGACGATATTTTTGCCTGAGCCTGTCCAGCTTTTGCGCGTCTGCGATTGGCTTGAAACGAGATTCAATCCCCGCGCCAACAATTGAGATTTTATTGGGCGCAACGTTCAGCAGTTTTTCCAGGTCTTCTTTGGTACTTTGAGAATCGGCCAGAATGTGTTGGGCGCGATTAACGCTGTCCGGCACAACTTTGTTAAGCCACCGACGCAGTTTTGGCGCAGCGCCATCAGGATGCTGTATAAAAGAAAGGTCATGAACGGTGAGGATGCCGGGCGCTCTGCGGAGGGGGGGGAGGACGAAATCAGGGGAGTGGAAAAGGTCGAAAGGGCCGGCCCAGCGGTCAATAGACAGAGGAAGATCAAGACGATGCCACAAAATAGTCAGCAGGCGTTCAGATAGCGGCAGCATTTTGAAGGTGAAATTATGAGGTAGAGAAGGGGTTGAGTTTAGTGGAGAATCTTTGCTGACAACCAGAGTGTAGCGGTTACGCGAATCCAGCCGGGAAAGCGCATTGACCAATCCTCTGGTGTAACGTCCAATGCCGCCCCTCTGCCTAAGCGCTGAAGTATAGTTGATGCCAATATGCACTCGCTCTAAAGTCCTTTATACGTCCAGATTCGGTTAGCTCCAAAATTCCAGAACAACACCAGCCCAATGGCGGTGAGTTTTGCCAACTGTACCGATATATTTGGCGCAAAGAATTGGCTGAAAAAATAGTGATCGGTCAGGAAGAAAATGGCGGTGTTGATGATCAAGCCAATGAGGTTGACAAGGGTGAATTGAACTAATTGAACCCGTTTTTTGCGTTTTCTGGATTCAGGAAAGGTCCAAAGCCGGTTCCAGGTGAAGTTGCTGAGAATGGCGACGCTGGTAGAAATGAGATTGGCAATTATTTTTCCGGCGGGGCTGCTGAGGCCCAGTACAAAGATGAGAAAATTGAGAATAGAAAAATCTACTACTGAGCCGATGATGCCAACAATTCCAAATTTTATAAATCGTTTGAGTTCTTTTTTCTTATTTGCTTTGTTCAAAACGGTAGAGACGCTTGACATTCGTATAGTTACCTTGTTTTTCAATGAGCGTAATTAAAGCAAAAATGATGCTAAGGTGCAAATACATCCCCTGCACATATAAATTATCGAATAAATTATGAATATGTAAATGGGCAAAAATGCCCAGACTGCCAATGATGATGGCGCGGTACAGCGTACCCGTTTGAGTGTGTTTTATTGCTCTGACGGTCAAAAGGATGGCCCAAATCCAGAAGAAAAAATACCCCAGCGCCCCCACCAGCCCCGCTTCTGCGCCGATGTTGAGGATATAGTTATGGGCGTGTCCCAGGGGTTCTATCCAGCGACCAAGGGAGTATGCGGCGTAGATGGCTTCGTAGTTGCCAAAGCCTACGCCCAGCCACAGATGGTCTCGCCACATAGCGCGGGCGGACTGCCAGTGGGCCAGGCGTTCGATAGTGGCAAAATTAGCGTCGGTGAGGGGGATGGCGCTGATGTCCGGCAGGGTGATAAAGGGGAGAATGTCTATAAAGCGCTCCAAAATACTGGCGGGCAGTAAGGCTAACGCGCCCATCGAAATTAAGATTGCGCCAGCAATTAATCCTGTCGCGGCGATGGCAGTCCACTTGCCGCCTTTGAGCAGGATGACTATTAAAGCACCTCCGGCAAAGCCCAACCATCCTCCTCTGGATTGGCTGGCAAAGAGCGCCGCCACGCCTGCCCCCAGAGCAACGCCGGACAGAATAAGCCAAAATAGTGCATTGTACCATTTGTCTTGCTGCGCAGCGGCTAAGAAATTTTCA
>DUEH01000085.1 GCA_011192195.1 Chloroflexota bacterium
TCAAAAAGCCATTCATACTTCTTCGCCCTCGTTCCCCATAAATTGGCGTGGTAGATTTTAGCGGGGCCGGTTTTGCCGGGCTGCTTCACAAAAATACCAATGGCTACCCCTTGCTGAATGTCAAATACGTTTTCATCCTTACTTCCATCAGGCGAAACTTCTTTCTTTTTGGAATTACCGTGTAAATCGAGGATATAAATTTCGGTGAAGGTTTGCATCAAACTTTGACGCATCCCCCGGAAAGTGGGATTGTCCAGATAGCCGTGATTGCTGATAAAGGCCAGAATACCGCCGCCGTTTTGCTCAACGCGCCACTGCCCAAATCGAATAAATTTAACGTAATCGTCTTGCAGCCACTTGGGGTTGCGCTCGCCCAAAGGCTTGCCGTCCACTTCGTAATAGTTGCCGGTCTTGCCGCCGTCGGGTAATTTGCCTTTGAGCAAGCCGTCAATCCATTCTCCTTTGTTGGCGCTGTGACCGGAATACGGCGGATTGCCCATCACCACCAGCACGGGCAAATGGCGTTTCACCTCATTGGCGGCGTTGGTTTCATCGGCCACCCACTGGGTAAAGAGGGGCAGGCCGGTCATTTCGTGGGCTTCTTCCAGCGCGTTGGTCAGGTAAACGCCTAACCGTTCGCCATCGGCGGGGTGATAGGCCCACTGCTCGCGCAGGGTATCGGGCAAGTCGCGCCCGGCAAGCTGCAAACTCAATTTGAAATGGGCGACGGCGTAGGGGGCCATCAGCAATTCAAAGCCAAATAATCGCGGCAGCAGGTGATTCTTGACATAACCGGGCCACATTCCGGCGTTACCTTGCTGAATGAATTGTTGGCGAATGTGGTCAATCACAGCGTAAAGAAACGTACCCGTGCCGGTGGCGGGGTCAAGCGCCAGCACTTTGTGGCTTTCGATGGTTTTGCGAGTTTGTTTTTTGCCCTTCACCTTCAAAGCAGGGGCATAGTTGGGGATGGTGATCTTGCTGCTGTCGGCTAATCCCTGCGGACAATTGAAACGGGTTTTGAGCAGATAGTCAACCGAGCGCACAATGTAGCTGACCACCGGCTCCGGGGTGTAATAGACGCCCCGCGTTTCGCGTAGTTTGGGGTCGTAGGCGGCCAGGAAGGTTTCGTAAAAATGAACAACGGGGTCTTCCTGGCGAGTGCGCTTGCCAAAATCGCTCAATACCGCTTCCATATCGCTATGCGCCAGCAGATTGACCAGATCGTTGACAAAGGGGGCAAAGGGTTCGTCATCCAGTTCGATGCTGGTTATTTTGGCAAAAAAGCGACGTAAAAACGGGTTGGATTTGGGGATGAGTTTTTGGGCTTTGTGGCGGGTGAAGACCCCACCCCCTAACCCCCTCCCCGATGTCGGAGAGGGGGGACTCCCCTTCCTCTCGCGAGGGGAAGGGGTTGGGGGATGGGGTTGCGTATCCATCAAGCGGGCGGAAAAGAGACCGTAAGCCAGGGTTTGAGCCACCATATCGGCAAAATCGGCGGTGCGTTCCGGCTGCCCCAAAGCGGCAATCAAGACTTGGGCAAAGGCCTCGCGCCAACTTTGTAACAGGTTCGATGCCTGTTCCGTTTCAAAAGCGGTGATGATGATGTCGCGGATAATGTGGGTCAAGCGCGCCATTCGTTGGGCCAGGTCTTTGGGAGTATTGACCGCTTGCGTTTGATGCGCCAGAAAATTAGCCAGCAACTCTTCAACCGCTTTGAGGCCGCCTTTCTCGGTTTTAAGTTTCCCGCCGGATTGGGGACGCGCCAGACGCGCTTCCTGCCGCAAATCGCCATCCACGTACCAGCGAAATTCAAGATAATCGGTGAGGATGAGATTATCCAGGGCGCGGCGATAGCGTTTCAGTTGCTTGCTGCGCTCTGTTTCAGCCAGCGATTTCCCCACGTCTTTGGCTTCGATATAGCCGATGCTCAACTTATTGCGGGTGATGATGTAATCGGGCGCGCCGCAGGCAATGCGTTTGGGTTCGTTGGTGGCGGTGACGCTTAAATCAAGGGCTTCCAGCAGGGCTTTTAGGGCGGGCCGGTGGGTGTGTTCGGTGGCGATGCCTTGTTTAAGCGCGTTTTCAATGGTTTTGAGGTAGTGTTTGAAATTGGCCGACATTGCGTTTTCCGTGCGCTAATCGTTTATACCCCCCTCCAAACCTCCCCCCCGAAATCAGGGGGAGGCTTTTAAATTTCCCTCCGTTGACGGGAGGAGGTTTTTTTGGGGCAAGCGTAGTTCCCTGCGTACAAAGATAGCACATTCTTTTATGCAAGTAAAGTTTCGCCCTGTCCCCTATCTTCGGGTGCCTTTCAGTTTTCAGGCGAGTTTTCACCACAAAGGCGCAGAGGCGCAGAGAAAAACATAAAAAATCTCTGTGACTCCGCGCCTCTGTGGTAAATTTTCAAATCCTGCCTAAAAGTTGAAATACACCCCCTGTCTTCCAGGGCTGTTCAGTTCTCCGTACAGAGTAGGTGCAATGCACTTTCGCACCGCGTTACAAGGCAAAATTAACTTATTTTACGCAGTAAATTGCAAGAGAAGACAATGCGTTAAGTGCATCGCACCTGATGTTTGCGCCTCTGCTTTTTAGAACTGAACAGCCCTGCCCTGTCTTCAAATAGATTTTTATTTTATTTTGTTTTGTGTTATTATTTTGGCGGTCAGCGGTCAGCGGTCAGCGGTCAGCTAAAAGCTGATAGCTGACTGGCTGATAGCTAATTCCTCAGGAGGTTTCCCCCTTGAAAAGGTTATGGTTTTTAACGTTTTTTGCTCTGCTGTTCCTTTCCGCATGTAGCGGTGCCTCCAAAAACAATGGCGGCGCAACGCAGCGCGCTATCCAGAACAAAGGCTCTGATACGCTGGTGAATTTGGCGCTTGCCTGGGCGGAAACTTACCGCAAGGTTGATCCTTCGGTCTCTATTGCGGTGACGGGAGGCGGCTCCGGAACCGGCATTGCCGCCTTGATAAACGGCACGGTAGATATCGCCAACGCTTCGCGGAAAATGAAGGATAAGGAGGTGACGGCGGCGCAGGAAAACGGCATTCAGCCGGTGGAGATCACCGTCGCTATTGACGCTTTAGCCGTCATTGTCAATTCTGAAAATCCGGTCAGCCAATTGACCATTGACCAACTTTCCGATATTTTCACCGGCAAAGTGACCAATTGGAAAGATGTGGGCGGCAACGACGCCGAAATCATCATTTTATCGCGCGAGACCAACTCCGGCACGCACGTCTATTTTCTGGAAACCGTTGTGCGCAAGGGCGATAAAAAGGCGGAAGATATTTTTGCCCCGCAAACCCTCTTGATGCCTTCCTCGGTGGGCATAACCAGCGAGATCAGACGCAATCCCAACGCCATTGGCTACGATGGGCTGGGCTACGTGACCGAACACGAAAAGATGATCGCTATCGCTAAAACCGCCGCCGATCCTTACATAATGCCCAGCGTTGCATCCGGCGCCGATGGCAGCTATCCCATTGCGCGTGGGTTGTATATGTACACCGCCGGAGAGCCGGAAGGGGTGATTCTTGAATACCTGGACTGGATTCGGGGCGACGCCGGGCAGCAGATTGTCGCCGATTTGGGTTTTGTTCCCCTGCCGTAAATAGCGGTCGGCTATTAGCCGTCAGCTATCAGCTTGTTGTAATGGTGAAAAATGAAAGATTTCAGGTAACTACTCAGCCATAGAGAAAACAGGTGCAACGCACTTCACGAAGCGCCCTGCAAGTGCAAATTTTGACGATATTGGGTAGTTATTTGCACTAAAAAACAATTTATTAAGTGCGTCGCACCTGAGCCTGAGTAGTTACCATATTTTTAATAGAAACGCCGCTGGGCGAAATTAAAGTTACTTGAGCAACTTGAGCCATACCTGTCTCCGTTAATGGTTACTTACACTCAATCATTCATTCTTGGCCGGTAAATGCGGCGAAGTGATGTTAATGCCCTTTGACTCTACGGGGCGTTTGACCTCTTTGGTCGTCCAGGCAATGTCCCAAACAACGTGGGTTCGCTTACGAACTTTATAATCCCACCAGCCCAGCAGTCTGGCGTAGGCTTCCAGAGAGCCTAGCGCAAACAGGATCCATATCAAGCGCAGCGCGCCCCAAATTTCGGCCAGCGCCAGTTCCACCACCCGCCCTGAGTTCAAACTGGAAACCTGATAACCGTACTTGTCTTGCAAGTAGAGGTGTCCGGCGTGGTTTCGGCGGCGCTGTTTGACAAAATCGCCCACGGTTTCCGGCCCCATATTAAAGACTACCGCGTCCGGGGCGTAGCGAACTTGCAAGCCGCGCCGTATCACCAGCGCCTCTACAAAGGCCTCGTCCATTGCCACATCCGGCGGAATAGCGTCAAAAACTTTCCGAAAGGCAATCATTTCGCCCAGACGCGGAATTTCCAGACAAAGTTGGTGTTCCAGTTTCAAGCGCAGGTGCGACAAAAAGCCAACCACGTGTTCCGGCGTGTTCACCGGCACTTTATGCGCGCCGGTCATCCCCACTGCCGGATCGGCGAACATACGCACCATATTTTCAACGGCGTCTTCATGGGGAACGGTATCGCCGCTCTCCAGCACGCAAATCTTTTCTTTGGCCTGCGCCAAAAACACGTTGATAGCGCTGGTTTTTCCCTCTCGTCTTTCCTGGCTAAATAGTTGAATACGCGCATCTTTTTGCGCATACTCGCGCACAATGTCTTCCGTGCGGTCTGTGCAACCAGAGGCTACCACAATAATTTCTGCAATCTCTACCTGATGCAATCGCTGGTTGAGCATTGCGTCCAGAATTTGGGCCATATTGGCCTCTTCATTATGAGCGGTTATGCCCGCGCTGCATTTTATCTTCTCTATTGCTTCCATCACAAAAAACCTGTTCTTTGTTTCCTGAAGTAGTGGCAGGAAAATAAGTGATGGCGCGCAGGGCGCCCTGCGCGCCATCACTTACAATTTAATCACCACCGTTTCTTGATCTGTTATACAGTTTTACAAATAAAAATCCCAAAAAACTACCGGCAGCCATGCTCAAGCCAATAATAAAGTACTGGTCCCAAAAATCACCGGGGGGGTTAAGAGATAGCAGCACAGCCGGAATGATAGTCAATACGCCAATACTAAAAGTCAGCAAGACTCCTCGCTGCGCTGATAAATCCGGAAATTTTTTGCCAATTACAGCCAAAATCCCCACGCCCAGCGTAATCAAAATAATTTGAATTGCCCAGTTGACGGGGGACAAAATTTGATTAACCAGGTCCAAAATTGTGATCACTGCTACCAACACCAGATAAAAAAAGATAGTGGCTCGCCAGGCAACTACCGGATGTTTACGCGCCATTTTTCACGCTCCCCTAAATTCAGGCTGAATTGTCAGATGAAGCGATTGTACCATATTCGCCCTTATTAAACCAACTCACACACTTTTTGGGCAATAGTCAAAGACGCTTCCGGTCTGGCCAGAGCGGCGGCGTTACGAGTCATTTGCTGCAAACAGGCGATATCGGCGCTAAACAGGTCCAAGATCAACCTGGCAATCTCTATTGGGTCTTCTGATAGCAGTCCTGCCTGATGTTCCTGAATGTAAGTTACATTTCCCGTTTCCTGACCGGGGATGTAGCCAAACACAATAATGGGTAATTTGGCAATGAAGGCTTCGCTGATGCTGCCGGGGCCGGCCTTTGTGACAAAAATATCTGCCGCGCCCATCAATTCCGGCATATTATTAACAAACTCCAATATTTTAGTGGGAATTTCCCAGTGAACCTGATCCAGCTTCCTTTTCAGGGCGCTGTTTCTACCGGTCACCACCACCATCTGAACTTGGGGCGCAGTCCGGGCAATGGCGCGACTGATCTCAAAAACGGGGCCAAACCCTTCACCGCCGCTCACTAGCAAAATTGTTTTGCGATTGACCTGAAGCCCCAATTTCTGCCTAAGCCGCGCTTTATCATCTGACATAGAGGCAAATTTCAGGCTAACCGGCTGGCCGGTCACCATCACCTTTTCCGGCAGCATCCCAAATTTTATAGCTAATTGACGGGCCGCTTCGGTGGGAACCGCGCAAAAAGTCACTTTAGGGCATATCCAGGCAGGATGGATATTCACCATGTCGGTCACAATGGTTAAAAAAGGAACGCGCCCCAATCCGGCTTTATCCCTTGACTTAATGGCGACATGGTTCATCAGGGGATGAACGGAAACGATGATGTCTGGGTTGATCTCTGTAAAAAATCGCGTGATGCGTCTTTGTACCACCGGCGACACGCCGGAAAAAATAATCTTATGTGATTTAAACATAGTGGTGGTAAGCCACAGTAATTTCCAAAGCGCTACGCCGGGTCCGGTCATCCAGGGATAGACTCTTGATAGTTTATTGACCGGCCACGGGGTATGTTCCATCCAAATATCTTCAACAAAGGTCTCATAACTATCAGGATACAGGTGGTGGATGGCTTCATCAATAGCCTCAGCTGCCGCCCGATGCCCCCCGCCGGTGTCAGATATCAGGAACAAGATTCGTTTTTTCATAGATCAAGCAGCAAAGGGTAAGGAGTAGGCAGTAAAGATTTTTCTCGTTCCCAAACAGAGTTTGGGAACGAGAAAAAGGCAGATTCATCCTTCCGCCTTCTGCCTTCATCCTTTACCCCTTCACCACCTCCTGTTCATCCAATCCACGCGAAACAAATTGCTTCACTTGTCGGGCAAATCGGCTGCGAGGAAGGTAGACTTTGCGTTCGCAGGTCAGGCATTTGATGCCAATATCGCTGCCCAGACGAAGCACCTGCCACTCATAACCGCCGCAGGGATGTTTTTTACGCATTCTTATAATATCGTCTAATCGAATGTCGGTTGGGTCAATCATAATAGCCCCATTATAGCACATTCCCCGCCATCGCCTGAAAATCGGTTTCCAGAATAATCGAGGGCGTGCTATAATCCGCAGAACATTCTATTCTGGAGTTAAGTGAGCTTATGAATTACATTACAAATATTCTCATCTTGTTGCTGGAAGTATTAAAATGGCTTGTGCTGGCCCGCGTACTCCTCTCCTGGCTGCCGATGGCAGGGGCGCGCATTTCCCCTTATAATCCGGTCATTCAATTCCTGACTCGGGTTACAGACCCCATTTTGCGCCCATTACGCCCATTCAGCCGAATGGGGACGATGGACTTTAGCCCCATCATTGCCTTCTTCATCATCGGCTTTGTGCAGAAAATTCTGGGAGGGATGCCGATTTCGCAGTTGGTGGCGCTGGCTATCAGTCTGACCATTGCTTTTTCCGTCCACGAATTTTCTCACGCCTGGGTTGCCTACAAATCAGGAGACTCCACGGCCAAAAATCAAGGACGTTTGACCATGAACCCGCTCAAACACCTGGATGTATTGGGAACCATTATGGTTTTGGCCGTTGGTTTTGGCTGGGCCAAGCCGGTTCCCGTAAACCCCTACGCCCTGCGCAGCGGTCCCAAAGCGGGAATGGCGACGGTGGCCGTGGCCGGACCGCTTTCTAATTTGGCGCTGGCAATTTTGGCCGCCATCCCCCTCAGATTAGGGGTGATCGAATCGACGTCAATCTTTTCTAGCGGCCTGCTCGATTTCTTCATCCCCACCATGCCGCAATTATTCTTCACTTTCATCTGGCTCAACGTAATTTTGCTGGTTTTCAACCTGCTGCCCATTGCGCCGCTGGACGGCTTCAAAGTATTGCTGGGTTTTTTACCCTATCCTGCCTCTGAAGCCTTTAGAAAATCAGAACCCTTTGGCCCCCTGATTTTGCTGCTGCTGGTTTTCCTGCCCACCGGCCTGACTACGCTTCTCAGCAGCATCACCAACTGGATTGTGGGAATACTTATTTAGTGAATAGTGAAAAACGAACAACGAAAAACCCTTCATCATTCATTGTTCACGATTTACCGTTAAAAAAAATACAATACAGGAGTAAACAGTTTTTAGGGATGCTGCGCCCCGGCGTTTCCACCGAAGACCTGGCGCTGGCGAAATCACTTTTGGGCGAAAATTCGCCGGCAATGGCGCTATTTCTGCGGATGAGCGCCGCCGACCAGCAACACGCTATAGCCGTTTTGCAATCGCTGCGTGATCGCGGGGAAGACCACCCGGCCCTTCTGCAAGCCGCCCTGCTGCACGATGTGGGCAAAGCAATGGG
>DUEH01000086.1 GCA_011192195.1 Chloroflexota bacterium
GAGGCTGAGATATTTGGGAGGAACAACCCAGGTGGAAGATAAGACAATCCATATTGTGGGGTGTTAGTCCTGCGGGGGGGTGTTCCTGAATTGGAATGTGGTATAATGGCGCTTGTACAATGTCGGGAACTCGACTATTCAGTGAATAGCGAATAATTTTTCACTGTTCACTATTCTGTTGGTAGAGCAAAACGCCCGCGTTGCCTTGAAAATTGTCAACTACGGCTACGCGCTTGAAAACGGATGCGTTGTGCTGGACAATGACGGTGGAGCAGTTGCGCCAAAATGAAGACATCAAAGAATTTTATCTTGGCCTTATTCTGGTTGGCGAGCGCAAATCCTGTCGCGACATCAAGCGCTACAAACGCCGTAAACGTTGGCTTGGCTGGTGGAAAATCAACTTTTCAGAATCACAACTTCTTAACTTTACAATTTCATAAAATCATAAAACTATAAAGTTAAAAACAGGGAGTTAGTATGTCAAAAAATGAGCGACTCAAGGAGATAATCAAGCATGCCTGCCAAAATGCGCCCGCCGTGAAGCAGATGATGCAGGCGGCGGGTCTTGGCCCTGCGGACATAGAATCGCTTGAAGATTTGCCCAGGCTTCCCGTCACCACCAAAGATGAACTGGCGAAGCAGCAGCAGGAAAATCCGCCTTTTGGCGGTTGGCTGGCCGCGCCTGTCAAATCTTTGCGTCGTATTTTCATCTCCCCCGGCCCCCTGTTTGATCCTCAAGGCGCCAACGAGGTCATTGACGCGGCGCGCGGCGAAGCCTTTACCGCCGTGGGCATTGGCGCTGAAGACATCGTTTTGAATACCTTTATGTACCACCTGGTTCCCGCCGGTATTTTGCTGGACAACGGCCTGGCCGCCGTGGGCGCAACCGTTGTACCCACCGGCCCCGGTAACACCGAATATCAGGCTAAAATTGCCGTCGCTTTGGCAGCAACCGGCTATGTGGGCGCGCCCAGTTTTTTGAAGATTATACTGGACAAAATGGCCGAAATGGGCATACCAAAAGAAGCTGTGCCCATCAAAAAAGCCCTCTTCTCCGCCGAACCCTACCCCCAATCGCTGCGCAGCGTATTCGAGGGTGAATACGGAATGTCTACCGGTCAGGCCTACGCCACCGCAGACCTGGGCGTAATTGCCTACGAGCAGCCTGGCGAAGCGGGCTTGCGCATCTCCAGCGATTTGATTGTGGAAGTAGTAGACCCGGAATCCGGCCAGCCCGTCCCCCCCGGCCAAGTAGGCCACGTGGTGGTGACTACCTTCAACAAAACCTACCCCCTCATTCGCCTGGGAACCGGCGACCTGAGCGCCTTTGGCGACGAGAGCCGCACCCACATCAAAGGCTGGATGGGCCGCGTTGGCGACGCCATCAAGGTTCGCGGAATGTTTTTGCATCCGCTGCAACTGATGGGCGCCATCGCTTCGGTGGAAGGAACGGGCAAGGCGCAGGCCATTGTTCGCCGCCCCGACGCGCGCGATACGGTTGCGCTCAAGATAGAGTTTTCTGCCCCAGGCGCTGACCAGACCGCCGTTGTTGAGCAAATCAAAAACGTTGTTCGCACCGCCGTTCGCCTGAAAATTGACGCTGTTGAACTTCTCTCCCCTAACACCCTTCCCGCCAACGCCCGCCCGATAGAGGATGAGCGCAGTTGGGATTAGAAAAATTCTGGAGTGCATCACAGGGTTTCGTTATGTCATTCTGAATGGAGCGCAGCGGAGTGAAGAATCCCTACCCATCTGGTTAGGCGAAAAAGTTATTGCTCCGAAACGACTATTTCCAGACTTGTCCTGAGCGAAGCCGAAGGAGCGACTCGGTAGGGATTCTTCGCTATCGCTCAGAGAATGACAAATGACAAAAAGGTAAATCGAGTCAGATTCGATTCACCTTTTTCAACAATTTCACCCAATCATCGTAGGTAGAGTCAAGAATTGACTCCAATTGAGTCTGATTTAAGGGGGTAGGGTGTAAAATGGACTCTGGTTTGTCCCCTTTTTTGCTTCTCTACAGCTAAACTTGTAAAATCGTGAATCGAATCTGATTCGATTCACGATTTGTTTTTTTTGCAAAAAATGAGGTGAAAGATGGCAACAAATAGCTCGGTCTTTCAAGGTAAGTGGCATATCTATGAAATGGAAATGTGGGATGAAGATTACTTCAATATGGCGCTTCAAGCTTACATAGAGATAAAAGCTAACAATCTGGGATATTTTCAGTTTGGGCTGGTCGAAGGTCAGACAGACGGTAAAGTGGTAGCGCATCCAGATGGCGCGCGCTTTGAATTTAGCTGGGATGGCTATGATGAAAACGATCCGGCGAATGGTTGCGGGTGGCTGAAACTCAAAAACCCCGACGCTGTCGAAGGAGAAATTCGTTTGCATCTGGGTGATGATTCAACATTCCTGGCGCAAAGAGCCAAAAGCATCTAGGATTCAGAACACAGTATCAACACGCAACACTGCCTGCCCTGAGCGTAGCCAAACGGGTTTTACGAGATCAAATGACGCAAAATATCATTATCCCTCACAGAATCGAACTGCCCACCGGCCTGCCGGTTGGTACAGTAAACGTTTACCTCTTCACCCAACCGGAGCCGGTTTTAGTGGATACCGGCGTAAAATCAGAAGAAAGTAAAGTTGCCCTGCAAGCCGCCTTGAGCAATTACGGCCTTGGCGTGGATGATTTGGCAAAAATAGTCATCACCCATCCCCACATTGACCATTTTGGGCTGGCCGGCTGGTTAGCCGAATACAGCCACGCCCAATTCCTCATCTTTGAACCGGGACTGCCCTGGCTGCTTGATTTTACTGCCGTGTGGCAGCGCCGTTTTGACTATTACGCCCATGACCTCTTCCCTCGCCTGGGCCTTCCCCACGAAATTGGCGACCCCATCATTGATTACTACTTGAGCATAAAAAACGCTCACGATCCACTTCCTCCAGAACGGGCAACCGCCTTTCAAAATGGCGATTGCCTGGCTATGGGCGGCGCAAATTGGCGCGTAGTTTACACTCCCGGTCACACCTACACCCAAACCTGCTTCTACCAACCTGACACGCGGCAATTCCTGGCGGCGGATATGTTGTTGGCAAGAGCGCCCACCCCCATCGCCGACCCGCCGCCGTCCGGCAAAACTGAGCGCGTCCCCAGCCTGCCGCAATTCATTAGCTCGCTGGAAATTGTGGAAGAACTGGACATCCATCAGGTTTACCCCGGTCACGGCGACCCTTTCACCGGACACAAAGACCTCATTCAGCGCCAGCGAAAGCGGATTCACCGGCGTAAGTTAGAAGCGCTGGGCCTGATACAAGCCGGACATCACACCGTCGCCCCGCTTTTGATGAAACTGTACGCCCACTACCCACCGCGTTATCGCTTTGCCGGGCTGTGGATGTTGCTGGGCTATCTGGATTTACTCAAGGCAGAGGGGCGAGTTATCGAAACCGAGGTTGATGGCGTATGGCGCTACGCGGCGGCAGGTGGATAACGCGTTAGAGACAGAAAACGTAATCTCTAATCTCCCAATCACAGGAGGCTGTGAAAATTAACGTATTAGTAATCGGAGCCGGCGCCATCGGCTGCCTGGCAGGGGGGCGATTGGCGGCAATTGGACACACGGTAACGCTGTTGGGGCGGGCAAAGTTGGTCGAAGTCGTCAACGCCAAAGGACTCCACCTTCGCTGGGCCGATGGTTCTGCGCAGACACTTCATCCCTACGCGGTTGAAAACTTGAATGACCTGTCGAATCTGGCCGAAATTGAGCTGGTTTTGTTCACGGTAAAATCTTTTGACACGGCGAGCGCGGCGGTGGATTTGGCCGGACGATTGCCTCCCGGCGCGCGCGTAATGTCGCTGCAAAACGGCGTGGGCAACGAGGAGCTTTTGGTAGAAATTTTGCCGCAGCAGGCAATTGTGGCGGGTAGTATCACGTTGCCGGTGGAAGTTCCTCAACTGGGGACAATTGTCGTTTCTAAAGACAAGGGGGGTATCGGCGTGTCGCCGGTTTCGGCGGGGGTGAAGGTGGCGGACATTGCCCAGGCATTGCGAGAAGCCGGATTCATCGTCGCTGAATACAGCGATTATCGAAGCCTGAAATGGTCAAAACTGCTGATGAACATTATCAGCAACGCGGCATCGGCCATTTTGGATATGCCCCCCGGCGAAGCGACGGCGCAAGCCTGCATCTTTAACCTGGAATTGGCCGCTATGCGAGAGACCATCGCCGTGATGCGCGCGCAAGGTCTTGAAGTAGTGGCGCTGCCATCGTACCCCTTGCCGTCGCTGGCAAAGGCGCTGCGCTGGCTGCCCAACTTTGCGCTGCGACCCATTTTGCGCCCCATCCTCATTGGCGGGCGCGGCGACAAACTCCCTTCCTTGCAATTGGAGCTGCGCAAAGGACGTAACCAATCTGAAGTGACCGTGTTAAACCAAGCGACAGCAGACGCCGCCCGGAAGGCGGGCGTTGCTGCGCCGGTAAACAAAAAACTGAGTGAAATTTTGCAAGGCATTGTGGCCGGAAAAATTCTCTGGAAGACGTATCGGAGCAAGCCGGAAATACTGTGCGCGGAAATCAATGAATAATGAAAAATGAACAATGAATAATTTTTCACCATTTACCATTTATCATTTATCATTTACCATTTACCATTTATCATTTACCATTTATCATTTACCATTTATCATTTATCATTTATCATTTATCATTTATCATTTACCATTTACCATTTACCATTTACCATTTACTATTTACTATTCACTATTCATTGTTCATTGTTCATTGTTCATTGATTTAAGGAGGAATTAAGATGAATTATCCAGTGGCAATCTTAAGCATTGTAGTGGCCTACCTTTTTGGGTCTATTCCGGTGGGATATTTGATGGCGCGGTTATGGGGCGTGGATTTGCTAAAATCGGGCAGTGGAAAAACGGGCGGAACCAATGTGCTGCGCTCGGCGGGATTGTTGCCGGCGGCGCTGACCATTTTGGGCGATGCGTTCAAAGGCTTGATTCCCACCTATTTTGCGGTGATGCTTTTTCAGCATAATATGCCGCTTGTGCCTGCGCTGGCGGGCGCGGCAGCGGTGTTGGGGCATAATCGTTCCATTTTTTTGAAGTTCAAGGGCGGCGTGGGAGCTATTACCTTTTTTGGCGCATTGGCCGCGCTCTCTTTTCCGGGTATGTTGATCACCATTACGGTGGCGCTGATTGCGCTGCTAATTACCCGCTTTGCTTCGATGGGGTCTTTTTCCGGCAGCATTACCGGGCTGCTGACGCTGATTGCTTCTGCCCTGTTGGGCCATACGCCAATGGCCTACGCGCTTTTTGGCGTATTTTCCGTGTTGTGGGTGGTAATTGCCCTGCGGCCTAATTTTGCTCGCATCAAAGCCGGTACAGAACGCAAAATTGGCGTGCCGGAGAAGGAAATCAAGACTTTGGAGAGGGGGAGATAGGGAGAGGGGGGGAATTTAGAATGGCGAGAATTACAACACATAGAGAATTAGAAGGGTATCAGTTAGCCTTTGATGCAGCGATGAAAATATTTAAATTGAGCAAAGGATTTCCGAAGAAAGAAACTTGTTCTTTGACAGACCAGATTCGGCGGTCATCACGGTCGGTGTGCGCCAATTTGGCGGAAGCGTGGCGACGGCGGCGTTACCACGCCGCTTTTGTGAATAAGCTGAACATTGCCGAAGCAGAGGCGGCAGAAACCCAAACCTGGCTTGAATTTTAAGTAGCGTGCGAATATATCGAGAAAGAAGCTGCTCGTGAACTTTATAGCGATTATAATCACGTTACAGGCAAACTGGTCAGAATGATCTCACACCCTGAACATTGGCTTATTCCTAACTAAATCACCCTCTCTCCCCCTCACCCCCTCCCCTCTCAACTCACACCTCAAATACTTGCCCTCGCTTGGGGACTGCTACATGCGGCAGTCCTCTTTTTTTCATAGCGTCGGCCAGCGGAAACATATTTTCTTCTTCACCGTGAACTAAAAAGACGTGTTGGGGCGTTTTGCTTTCGCGGGCCTTGTCCAGCCAGGTCAGCAGGCCATTTTTATCGGCGTGTCCGGAGTAGCCTTCTAGTTTGTGGATTTCCGCTCGCACTTCGTAAGGATCGCCAAAAATGGGAACCGGCGATTTTCCATCGAGAATTTTTCGACCCAACGTGTGTGTTCCCTGATAGCCTACAAAGAGAATAGTGTTACGCGGGTCTTCGATATTGTTCTTCAGGTGATGCAGTATCCGCCCTGCTTCGCACATGCCGGATGCGCTGATAATAATGGCCGGTTCTTTGCGCGTGTTCAGTTTTTTAGAATCATTCACATCTCTAATGTAGCGCAGGTCTTCAAAGCCAAAGGCATTGCTTAGATTCTCTGCTTTCATAAAAGCGGTGATCTCTTCATCGTAGATTTCGGGATGATTCTTGAAAACCTCTGTCACGTTGACGGCCAGGGGGCTGTCTACAAAAATATCCAGTTGGGGAATGTCGTTGTTTTCATGCAATTTGTGCAGGGCGTAAACCAGTTCTTGAGTTCGCCCAACGGCAAACGAGGGGATGATGATCTTGCCGCCGCGATCGAATGTTTTGACGACCTGCGCTTTCAAATCTATTGCCGCGTTCTCGATGGGGTCGTGCAAGCGATTGCCGTAAGTGGATTCCATAATGATGACATCCGCGTCTTCCACGTATTCCGGGTCTCTCAGGATGGGCAGGTGCTTGCGACCAATGTCGCCGCTGAAGGCCAATCGCCGGCGATGACCGTTATCGTCAATGTCCAGCGTTACGTTGGCCGACCCCAACATATGCCCGGCGTCGCGGAAGAAGGCTTCTATACCCGGAAGCGGCGAAAATTTTGCGTAATAATTTACGCTTCGCATCTGCGATAGCGTTTGTACGGCGTCGGCGTCGGTGTACAGGGGTTCAAAGGGCTTTTTTCCCTGTCGTTTTCGCTTCTTGTTGACGTATTTTACGTCGTATTGCTGAATATGCGCCGAATCACGCAGCATATAACTGCACAGGTCTTTGGTGGCGTGGGTACACCAAATTGTCCCCTTGAAGCCGTTCTTGACCAGACTGGGCAGATTGCCGGAATGGTCAATGTGCGCGTGCGACAGGATGACGGCGTCAATTTCGCTGGCGTCAAAAGGGAGCGCGCGGTTGATCTCAAAGGCTGTTTTTCGGCGACCCTGATACAATCCGGCGTCCAGCAAGATTTTTTTGCGATTTACGGTCAACAGGTGCATCGAGCCGGTTACAACGCGGGCGGCTCCCCAAAATTGTAGTTCCATTAGCGTGTATTCCTCTCTTTCAGGAGTTACGCAGTACGCGGGAAATCAACCACGAATAACGCGAATATACACTGGTGAAGAAACCGCTTTGCGTAATTTTTTGTTTTTATTCGTGTCAATTCGTGTCAATTCGTGTTATTCGTGCTTAAAAAATGATAACTGCGTAAGTCCAGTCTTTTTACAAGAATGGCGATTTATTGCTTAGTGTAACACAACCAGGGCTTAAGAAGCAATGGGACTATAGGCGGAGAACAAAAATTACAAAATGCTTGCCCACGATTTTTTACGTGCTATAATTTTAGCTATCAGCTATCAGCTATCAGCCAACATCTGACCGCTGACCGCTGACCGCTGACCGCTGACCGCTAAAAACCGAAAGGACTTATTGATGACTAAAAAATTAAGCGTATCCATTTTATTGGCCGGCCTTTTGTTGATAGCGCTCTTTAGCGTCTCGAATCAATTGCAACTTTGGGCGCAGGAGCCGGAACTTGGAAAGTCAAGACCTTTGCCGCCTGTCTTCCAACCTTTTACTGACGAAGCTCAATCGCAGATTGCTGCTGACGCTCAAAGCGTTTCAAGTCCCTATCCCCTCTACGGCAGCGGCGACTTTTTCTTGCCGCCCTACCTGTCGGACAATGACAGGATGGGGTATAACAAAACCTCGGATCACGATACTGCGCCGCTAAAGCCGGGCTGGTATCACGGCTGGAGTACGATGGATAACCCGCCTCACCCCGGCGGCGCAGAATTTGGACAGACCATCTATTTCAATATCACCGGCGTGAGCAGATGCCATTCCGCCACCC
>DUEH01000087.1 GCA_011192195.1 Chloroflexota bacterium
AAGATGAAGCCTGTGGCGCCGGCAAAGATACTGCGTCCGTACTTTTCGTTGCGGTGGATCCATCGTTTTGAGTTATTGGGAGCGACGACGCTGGTAGTCATCACAATTTTGCCCTTGATTTCTTCGCTGCGACGCTCAAAGTCATCGGGCGCGCCATCGCCCATATCAACGATGGTCCCTTCCAGCGTGGTCGGCGGCGAGTGGGGCAGAGTGATGCAGGGGATGGTTTTTTGAATGGGGTTGATGATTTCCAGTTTGGCTTTGCCTCGCGTCCAGCCAAGATAGTCAATCGGCTCCAGGTGAACGTTGCTCAAGCCATACTCTTCCAGTTTAGCCTTGATAAACTCCGCCGCCCGGCGTTCGCCTTCTGCGCCGCCAAAGCGAGAGCCAAAGTCATCGCACAGGGTGATAAGGTTGTCCATAGCTTCTGTACTGGTGTAAATATCGCCAACCAATTGTTGGTCGATGGATAGGAATGGGTTATTTGACATAGTTTATCCTTTCGGTTTGACGGAGCTAAAGGATTTGTGTTACAATCCTGGCAATTGATACTATCTCTTGTTTGGTAGGTTGCAATGAAAATCGCCGTTATCAGCGACGCATCCCCACTAATTTATTTCGCCAGGATGAACAAGCTGGAATTTCTGGCCCAAGTGGTGGGGACTGTGGCTATTCCCCCAGCGGTCTACCAAGAGACAGTAGAAGCGGGACGGCGTCGCAGGAAACCAGCCAATCGTATTGCAAAAGCTATTGAAGAGCAAATAATTGTGCGTTTAGCGTTGACAGCCCAAGAAATCCAACTGACCAGCACGCTAAACGCAGACCCACGACTGGGAACAGGTGAGTGTGAAGTCATCGCCTGCGCGGCGCGCCGCAGCCTCAAGACTCTTTTGCACGACAAAAAGCCCCGAGGGGTAGCCGCTGCATATAATGTGCGAACTATGCAGGCTGCCGATGTGTTATTTCTGGCGCTTCTTCACCGACACGTTTCGTTAAACGAATTCAAGACCTTGTTACGCGATTTGGCCGCGCTGATCGGTATGAATGCGGCAACTTTGCTAGAACGAGAAGCTTTGGCCGAAGAAATTGCGACCCAACTCAATCTTCAGGAGTAAGAAAATGGCCCAAACGGTACAACTTAACCTCCGTATCCCATCCGATCTGGCTCGGGAAATTGCGGCAATTTCTGAACAGGAAGCATTGCGCAAAACAGATGTGGCGCGTAAATATCTAATTGAAGGCGTTCGACGCTGGAAACTGGAGCAAGCGGTTGCTCGCTATCAGCAGCGCCAAATTTCGCTGGAACGCGCTGCAGCCGATACCGGTCTTTCTCTCTACGAAATGATGGATGAATTGCGTCGTCGCAATATTGCTTTAGACCAGACCACCCCCATTGAGGCGCGAGAGGAAATTCAGGCATTATTGGCAGAAATCGCTGCCTCACAGCAATAATTTCAACTTCTCCAACGCTAAATTCCCCCCGCTCACCACCAACGCCACCTTCTTGCCAGCCAGTTGCCCCTTCAATTGCAACGCTGCTGCCAGTGAGACCGCTCCGGCCCCCTCAACCAGATTGCGCGTGTGTTCCAGATGCAGAACGATGGCGGCTTTGATGTCCTCGTCATCCACCAGCGCAAAATCGTCCAGGTGTTGGCGCAGGATGCGCTGGGGCAGTTCAAAAGGAACGCGGGTGGCGACTCCCTCGGCGAAGGTGCGCATTTTGGCTTCAACCGGAACACCCGCTTTCCAGGATAGCTGCGCCGCCGGAGCCTGCGCCGATTGCGCGGCAATCACTTCGATGGCCGGGTTGATGGTTTTGGCAACGGTACATACACCAGACGCGCCGCTGCCGCCGCCCACCGGGACGATGATAGTATCAACATCCGGCAAGTCTTGCAAAATTTCAAGGGCGTAAGTGGCCACCCCGGCAATGAGGGGGAAATCCGCCGGACCAACAAAGAGCGCGCCGGTCTGTCTGGCTCGCTCGGCGGCCCATTCGCGGGCTTCGTCAAAGTCCTGGCCCGCAAAGACCACTTCCGCTCCAAAGGAACGAATGGCGGCCACTTTGCCCGGATTGGCTCCTTCCGGCATCGCAATGGTTACCGGCACGCCCTTCAACTGTCCGGCGTAAGCAATGGATTGACCGTGGTTGCCGGTAGAAGCGGTTAATAAACCGGCTTTTTGCTGCTCATCGGAGAGCGTAGCCGCCAGATTCACCCCGCCACGAATTTTGAATGCGCCTGCCGGCTGGTGATTTTCGTGCTTGACCCAGACTTCTGCGCCCACCAGGCGGCTCAATCCGGCGTAGTGGTAGAGCGGGGTTGGCTTGAGATACCGGTAAACGTGTTTTTGCGCTTTGAAGACGTCGCGTAAATTGGGGAGTGGTTGCAGCGTCATTGGATATGTCCTTTCAGGATGAGTAACCATTCACCCCCCCTGTCATTCCCGCACGCATTATGTGGTAAGCCACAGGCTTGCCGCAGGTGAGCGTAGCCGAAAGGCTACACTCATATATTTTCGCTAAACTTGCCCTCGCGTAGGCGGAGAAGCTTGCGGGAATGACGTAATTCCAGTAAGGAGGGAACGGTTACAACGGTTACCTGTGATGGTGGGAGGTAGCGGCAATTATTTTAAATTCTGGAACTCCCTGCAATGTGGGGAGAGGATCGGCTAAACGCAATGGCTGCACTTGCCGCCAATCTTGACTCTCCTGAGCCGTATACCACAGATCATAAGTCTTTTGCAAATTCAACCACAATTCCGGGGAAGTGTCCAGAGCGCGGGAAAGACGCAACGCCATCTCTGGCCTCACTGATTTGCGTTTATTCACAATCGCAGAAATCGTTTTGCGGGATACACCCACCGTCTGGGCCAATTTGGTATTCGATATACCTAGCGGCGTCAGATATAATTCTTTCAAAATTTGTCCCGGATGGGAAGGGGGTCTCTTTCTTTCACGCATAGTCCATTTACCTCTTGATCCTCCCTGAAAACGCGCTAATGGTAATCCACGTAGTTCACATCGTAAGCATCGCCATCTTCAAACCTGAAGGTAACGCGCCAATTACCCGATACTTTTACTGCCCACACCTTATCCTGCTTTGGTTCCAAAAGATGTAATCTGGAACCGGGAAAATTCATATCCCCAGCAGATGCGGCTGCGTCTAATAAATCCAAAATAAGAGCCAGCTTTTTTGAGTGTTTAGGCTGAATCTTTCTCAACGAACCATCAAAAAAGAAATCCTCCAAACCTTTGTGAATAAAGGTTTTAATCATCAACTTTCCTTTTTGAACCTTCACCATCGTCCAAAAAATAATTCCTTTATGACTTTATGGTGAAGGTTTTACAATACAATCGCATTGTAACCTGTTTGGTTACAGTTGTCAAGAGAAGTTGCTATATGCAGGCCCGCCGAATGGAGAGATAAGGAGCAAGGGATATGCACATCACGCAACACACTTTCATTTTTTGTTTGCCCGCTTCCCCCTAAAATAAACCAACAAGGGATTGCTTATCGAAAGCCCCCCGTTGGCGCGTCCGGAAAGCATTAAAACCACGCCGCCCAAAATAATCAGGCCGCCTGCAAACTGTATGCCGCCAATGGTTATCCCGAAGAGTATCAAGCTGTAGACGGTCACAAATAGCGGCTGGGTGGCCCTGATGATGGCAGCCTGCCCCATATCCATTGTTTTTAGCCCCTTGTAAAAGAGGACGAAGCTCAAAAAGGGACCAAAAAACGCGCCGCCAATCATCCACAAGAGGGCGCGCAGGCTGGGCCAGACCAGGTTGCCGGCCAAAAATCCGGCAACGCCCAAGACTATGGTCAGGACGACGGTTCTGGCAATACCTAAAACAACGGGCGGTACCTTAGCCACATTTCGCTTGGCTATATAGCTGGCAGTAGCGTGAAAAAAGTTGGCGATGACGGTCAATCCCAACACCGTCCAGATGATGCTTCCGCCTTGATAGGTCATAATTCCCGCGCCCGCAATGGCTATAGCGGCCCCCATCCACTGCCAGCCGGTGAGGCGTTCTTTGAGCAGTATCACCCCAAAAAGCAGGCTAAAGATGGTTTCGCTGCGGCTGAAGAAGGCCACCACTGTGGGATCGCCCAGTTTTACGCTGGTGAACAGAAAGAAGTTAGCCACGCTGCTGCTCAATCCCAACAAGATCAAGGGTAAAAGACAGGGCTTCAGCTTATTCCAGGATATTTTTTCAGGCTGAACGGTATAATAGCCCAATCCCCAACTAGAGGCAATGGCAAACCACACGGGCGTAAAGGCCAGAGGCGACAATTCCAGAAGAGCCTGTTTGCTGGCAATAAAGGTGACAGATAAAAAAGCCGCCGAAGCGAAGGTGTAGAGAATCCCTTTTAGTTTGGGTGACATTATTACGCCGTCCGTGTGATTTTGGGGCGTATTATAGCATAGGGATGGGGGATGGAATAACTTGTAAGGGTAAATAGCCTTTCACAATTGTTCCCCGCCCCGGCGTCGAGTCGATTTCAAGATGCCCTCGATGCTCGATAGCCCGCGAAGTCATAATATACAAACCGCGATGTCCGCCCTCTACCAGGTCTCCCATTGGGCGTTTTATGAAACCCCGTCCGTCATCTACAATTGAAAATTCAACGGAGTTTTGCTGACGGTCCAGTTGCAGCGTAATTTTTATTGTTTTGGCCTGAGCGTGTAATAAAGCGTTGTCTACAGCCTGACGACAGATGCGAAGCAGAACCAGTTTTTTGTCCGGGGAAAGCGAAGCTTCCAGTTTAGGGGCTGCCTGCACTTGAATGGTTACATCTTCGTAAAGGGTACGGGATTGCTCGATGTACTCGTGAATGGCGACCAGTAAAGATAGCCCCGGCATTTGATCGGTCAGCAAATTCCGTAAAATAGCCCGCAGGTCCAGAGAAGCTCGATGAACGCTGCTGGCGCAATCTTCCAAAACTTGTTTCGCCTGCGCCTGGTCTCTATCCAGATACCAATCAACCCGCTCCAGAGCGAAGCTCAATTGATTGAGTTGCGCCTGAGTCAGATCGTGCAAATCCTGGGCGATGCGCTTGCGTTCTTCAAGCTGCGCCTGCTCCACTTGCAAGGGAAACAGACGCAATACACGGATCTGACGGGCGGTGTTGAACGTTAAGGCGGCTTGCTTGGCGACCAACGCCAGGGTTTTCAAATCCGCTTCGTCAAAGATTTCGCCTGTCCAGCGTCTTCCAAGCCCTAAAACGCCAACTTTGCGTTCGCCCACACTTAAGGGCAGCATAATATCGCAGCCCGCTTCGGCCAGAAGGTCGCCCGTTAAGCGAGTGGGCTGCGGTTGCCAGACTTCAGAGGCGACAAGTTGCTCCGGCAGCGCATCCGCCGGCGCTTGATCGGTGTAAAAGGCCAGTTCGAGGGTCTCCGCCTGGTCATATCTCAGCCACAAAGCGACAAATTCCAGTTCAAGCAAATTTTCTAAAGCTTGGGGGATGGCTGCGGATAAGGTATCCAGGTCCTGGATGTCTTGAATGGCCTGATTGAATTGTTCAAGCGATTTCTGCGCAATTGTGCCGGGCGTGGCAAAACGTTGCAGCGTTTGCTGAATAGGATTGGGGAAAACCCAAAAAGCGTTCACGCCGATAAGGGCTGCCAGCAGCGCTACAAAGCCCGCTTCCTGCTCCATCAATGGAATGCCGGACAACAACAAGGCCGCGATGATAGCTACGCCCAATGTCATTAGCCATCTCAATATTCGCGTACGGTGAGGAAAGGCCTGGTAGCGAATAATGGCAAAAGCAATGCCAATCAATGGCGGCAGCAGCCACAATAGCAACGCCGGACGATTGACAGGAACCCAAGGCAGCGCTGCGGGAGCGATTAGCGCTTGCCTGAAGGGGCACACAAATCCGGTTAATACAATGCCGGGAATAATCCATTTGAGTTGGCTCTTGATTTGTTTGGAGGGCGTAACAATGTAAACCCACACATATCGAATAAGCAAGACCATTAGGGTGCCAAAAAAATATAGCAGCGTGGTTTGCGCCACAAATTTATCCAGCGCGCCCACGCCGGAATGCCAATGATCCGCCGCCAGACGAAAGCGAATTGTTCCCAGGGACATCAGCGCAATTGGCGCTGCGCCGTACCAAAACCAGCGCAAGCGATAAAGCAGTAGAGAGGGATGCTGCGGCGGGAAGATAGTCATTAAGTGAAACAGGGCGGCGGTAGAGATCAGGTGAATATAGTTATTGATGAAAAATGTGCCGATAATGGTAAAGCCCTTGTTGACGCCGGGCAGGTTGGCGGCGCCGATAGCGGCAATAACGGCAAAAAGGGTGACGACATAGGCAAAAGTCAAATTGAGATGCCGGCGTCGGCCGGAGGCGTAAATGAGTATGGCCAGGACCCACATTAGCAAGGCCAATACTATGGGGATGACGGCTAAACGGAGCAAGGTTGACCAGCGGAAGCAACTGACCGGCGCTTGAACATTCAAGATTTCGCCGCGCCGGTCTACGGTGTATTCGACCATTGGCGGCGGTTCGGGCGGATTATCAGCGCAGACTTCCGTCGCAAATCCATAAATATCTCTGGTTAAAAGGTAGTCAAAACGGGACGGAACATCTTCGCCTGCTACCGCCAAAATAAAATCGGCCGGTTTGATAGCCCCGCTAAATTCAATCGCTAACTTGCTGGCTCGATGAACGCCGTTAGTATTATCCCACGACCATAAAAAGCCGCCGTAGGGCTGATCTAATAAAACCCACAAGGATGCCAGGGAAAAGAGTATGACCAGGAGGGTGTAAACCAACGCGCCGGCTACCATTCGACTGTACCATTTTAGCGCAGTTTCCGGCTTTAGGTATTGCGATACCGCGATACCCGCTTCATTTTTGTCGGGGGACATTGCGGCTCCGGTAGATAATGTAGGCTTTGCTCAACAAGGCGCGTTTGCTCAACAAGGTTACGCCTTCGCTCTCAGCCAGACCAACTTTGGAATAGATTTGGCGCATGGCGCTCTGCACGGAACCGGGCGCAATGCCTAACTCCTTGGCTATTCCCGCTGCCGTTCTGGACGCCGCCGCCTGCTCTACTATTTCCAACTCTCTGTCAGTCAATTGCGACATTTGGCTCTGGGCGTATTCCACTTTTTCCCGCTCCTGTTCGCTCAGTGATAAGCTGGTTTCGCTTGGTTTCTGCGCATTTCCCCGCCCCACCTGAGAATCGAAGACCAACTGCCCCTGATGCGCTTGTTCGATGGCTTCTTTTAGCCTGTCAGGAGGGCTGGCTCCTTTGAGCAGGTAGACCAATCCGCCGTATCCCTGCCCCGCTAATCCCAAAATTTCAGGGCGAAAGTAAGGGTGGCTGGAGAAGAAAACGATGCCAATACCGGGGTTATTGGCCTTGATCTGCCGCGCCGCTCTAATACCGTCACCCTGGTGCATATCCGCCTCTTCTCCCTGTTGCGCCGGAATGACAATATCCATCACAATCACGTCCGGTTGCCACTCGACGGTCAGGCGCAGGGCGTCGGCCGCATTGGCGACGGTGTTAACGGTCATCCCCTGTCGCGTCAGGTAATCTCGAATGCCGGATTGGGTGTGAATTTCGTCTTCTACGATTAAAACGTGAAGGTTGTTGTTGGTCATTTGGCGTTCCTCTTTGGGATTCTCATTATCGCCCCATCATACTCCACTTTGGAATTTATGTCACCATACAAAGCTATGTTTTAAATACCCCTGATTTGTGGGGTCAAAGACCATAGAAACCTATGGTTACAAGAGGGG
>DUEH01000088.1 GCA_011192195.1 Chloroflexota bacterium
ATAAACGGTGGATTTTGGAATAAGGGATGAGGGATGAAGGCGGAAGGGTGAAAAAAGTCTCGTTCCCACGCTCTGCGTGGGAACGAGACTGCATTCGTCATTCGTCATTCGTCATTCGTCATTCGTCATTCGTCATTCATCATTCGTCATTCGTCTTGGCGGCAGGCAGGGTAAAATAGAAGATACTTCCTTTGCCGGGGACACCTTCACTTTCAACGCCGGTTTGCCCGCCTAATTTTTCTACAATGCGCCGCACAATGGATAGCCCCAGACCGTAACCAACTGTCTGAACTTGCTCAAGACGGGTGAAGGGGGCGAATAATTTTAGCTGTTCCTCCTGGCTTAGTCCCAGCCCGTTATCCCGCACCCAAAATTTTATCATCTCATTAGGTTCTTCTGTTGCCCCCAGTTGCAGACGCGGCGGCTTACCCCCGTATTTAATCCCGTTACTCAAATAATTGGCCCACACTTCTTCAATCCAGGGGGCGTGGCCCATTGCTTTCGGCCAGTGTTGCGAGAGCGTGATTTCAGCGTGATGCGTTTGTATCAGATGCGTCAAATGCTGTTGCGCCTCGGCAACAATGTCTTCCATATTCAGGGGCGCGGCTTCTACTTTGGTTTTTCGCACGCCGGTAAGCAAAAGGAGTTCGTGGATAATATTGCGCATTTTATGCGTATTGCGGACCATAATATCCAGATATTCCCTATGCTCCACCGGCGAGGTGATTTCACTTTGCAAAATTTCAGCGTAGCCTCTGATCAGACTTAAGGGATTTTGCAGTTCGTGCGCGGTGGTGTGGGCAAAAGCGTCCAGGTCCTGGTTAAGTTGGCGCAGTTCCTGCATATCCTTGAAGCGCGCCAGAGCAATGGTAATGCCGCGTTTAAGTTCTCTGGCGTTGGGCGGTTTGATCAGATAAGCCCCGGCGCCAACTTCGCTGGTTTTCTTCACCAAATCCGGCGATTCAAAAGCGCTAAGAATGACCACCGGCGTAAGTTCGTGTTCAGAAATATGCTTTGTTGCTTCAATGCCACTCATATTGGGCATTTCTATGTCCATCAAAACAACGTCCGGGCGCAAAGTTTGCACCAATTCAATGGCTTGTAAACCATCTTGCGCTTCGCCTAATACTGTATAACCGGCATCTTCTACCCGTCCCCGGATCATTGCGCTGACCATAAAATCGTCTTCAACAATCAAAACGCGAATATTTTCTTGATGCAGCACTTTACCCTCTCTTGCTTATAATGTTAAACTTGCCGGAAAATGAATAGAAATTGTTGCGCCTGGAGTATTATTAAGGCTTACTTCTCCTCTAAGGTCTTTACGCACAATATTTTGTATCAAGTACATCCCAATATTCTGGTATTCCAGACAAAGCGCTCTTTCTGAAAACCCCGGCCCGTCGTCTTGAAATTCAAATAGAATATCTTTATTTTCATCTTCAGCTATACGAATGTTAATTTGAGCCGTCTTACGACCAGTCAGGGCGTGTTTAATGGTGTTGGTGGCTAATTCGTTGATCACCATCGCCAGACCGTTAGCTTGTTTTGGCGAAACGTGGCGTGAAGATTGGGGGATATCAACGCGGATGTACTTATCTGGCGGAAGCGCCTGAAGCGCGGAAGCAACAACCTGTTCAGCCAGTTGGTTTAAAGGCACCGGCGCCCATTCAAATTCTGAAAGAAGATGGTGAACCGTTGCCAGCCCTTCGATGCGGTTGATCAGGTCTTTCATGATGCGTTGATAGGTGGCCTGAGCTTCTATGCCAATATGACGCCGCTCGATGTAAAGCATCCCCACAATAGCCGCCAGATTATTTTTTACCCGATGGTTGACTTCTTTCAACAGCACCGCTTTTGTTTCAGCGTCCTGGCGCGCCTGTTCCAATAAGCGGGCGTTTTCAAGGGCCAGGTTACGGTAGCGGGTTTCGCCTTCCCTCAGCGCTTTTTCTACCCGTTTTTGTTCCTCAAAAAGATGCGCGTTTTGTACGGCAATGGCTATTTGACCGGCCAGAGCGCTGAATGTATCCAGATCAGATTGGGTAAAGCGATTGAGGCGATTGTCTTGCAAGTCCAGCACGCCCAGCGTCCTGTCGCCGGCAATGAGCGGTACGGCTACTTCAGAGTGGGTATCGGGGAGCAGGGGGTTGCTCATAAAATAGGGATCAGTGTGTACGTCCCCCACTACCAACGTTTGTTGCAATCTGGCGGCTCTGGCAACCAGGCTTCGTTCTCTGTTCAGTGGAATGACGTGCCTTTGTTCTCTTAGTTTTTTGCCAATATCCCCCGACCCAACGCGCACAACCAGCGTATCACCGCTTTCATCCAGTAAATAAACGTGAACATGGTACAATTTAAAGCGACTCTGCAACAAGGCAACAACATTGCTCAACAGGTCTTCAATATCCAAAATAGCGGCCAACTGCGTAGAAACTTCGGCAGCTATACGAAGTTTATTGGTAAAGCGCGCCCGGTCTGCTTCTGTTCGTTCCCGTTCAGCAATTTCAAGTTCCAGGATTTGATTGGCTTCGGTCAATTCGGCGGTGCGGCGGGATACGCGCTGTTCCAGTTCTTCGGCGTGATGTTGCACTTGTTCATACAGCGTGGCTTTTTGCAAGGCCACAGCGGCCAAATTGGCAAAAGATTGAAGTTCTTGCAAGCGTTCCGGTGTGAAGTGACTGGGGCTTTTGCTGTAAACGTTAAGCGCGCCCAGCATTTTTTTACCATAACTCAAGGGAAGGGCTGCGGATGATCTATATCCCTGCGCCAAAGCTGCCGGTCTCCAGAGCGCATAAGCCGGATCGGTGTCAATCCGGTTCATGGGAACCGCTTTTCCTGTTCGGATAGCTGCGCCGGTGGGGCCTTGCCCTGTGGGGCTGTCATCCCAGGTAATGCGAATAGAGTCCAGATAACCCTCTTGAAATCCACAACAGGTGACCGGATGAACGTTGAAGTCATTTTCGTTCACCAGCCCTAACCAAGCCATTTCCAAACCGAATTTATCAATCACCAACTGGCAGATATTCTGGCGCGTTGTTTTTACATCAACTTGCTCCAGAAAAACGGATGAGGCGTGGTACAGCGCAGTTTGCATTGTTGAGTTGTTGAGTTTAGTTTTGTGTTGAGCCATCTTGTTAAAAAACGGGAATTGAGAGAGTGGGGACTGATTCAATTCCCCTGTCTGGTGAAGAAACCGCTTCGCGTCCCTCTCCCCCTGTCTCCTTGTCTCCTACCGTCCTTGCCAATTGGCTTTGCGTTTTTCAATAAAAGCCGCCATCCCCTCCGACTGGTCTTCGGTGGCAAAGAGAAAGTTGAAGAGGCGTCGTTCTACGTATACGCCTTCGGTGAGCGAGGTTTCAAATGCCTGATTCACTGCTTCTTTGCCAATTTGCGCGGCTACGGGGGCGCGTTCGGCAATGGCCTGGGCCAGGCTAATGGCTTCGTCCAGATAGCGTTCTGCCGGAACTACGCGATTGACCAGACCGTAAGCCAGCGCTTCTTCCGCGCTCAGTTTGCGATCATTCAGCACCATTTCCATAGCTATAGCCTTTCCCACTGCTCGCGTTAGGCGCTGCGTACCGCCCGCGCCGGGGATAATGCCCAAATTGATTTCCGGTTGCCCGAATTTGGCCGTCTCGCTGGCAACGATCATATCGCAGAGCATTGCCAGTTCGCTGCCACCGCCCAGCGCCCAACCGCTCACAGCCGCAATGATGGGTTTTTTGATTTTGCGAATATCGTCCCAGGCGTCAACAAAAGAGCCTTTGAACATATCGCTGGCGCTTTTGCCGCTCATCTCTTTGATGTCTGCCCCGGCGGCAAAGGCGCGTTCATTGCCCGTAAGCACCATCGCGCCGATGGCGTCATCGGCGTCAAAGGCTTGCAGCGCTGCTACCATTTCAGACATCACCTGCCCGTTTAGCGCGTTCATTGCTTTGGGGCGGTTGATTGTGATCACGCCCACGCGGTTTTTGGTTTCAACAAGAATACTTTTGTATGACATTATGGTTTCCTCCTGTGTAAATGGGTTTGTAGTTAGGCACGCAACGTAGTGGAGTGCCGCCGTAAAACGCCACTTCGCTATCGCTGCGAGGCTAACTACGAGCTACCTACATCTTTCTATCAGCGACAAAAAATACTCGTGCAAGCGACTGTCGCCGGTAAGTTCGGGGTGAAAGGTGGTGACTAAAATCTGTTGATTTTGCACCGCCGCAACAACTTCATTGTTGTAGCGTAGCAGCGGAATCACAGCTTCGCCAATCGCTTCGATATGCGGGGCGCGGATGAAGACCGCCGGGAAGCTTCCGCCGCCGGGAAGCCAATCGGCGGGCAAGTCAGCTTCAAAACTGTCTGTCTGCCGGCCATAAGCGTTGCGGTCTACCACAATATCTATCACCGCCAATCGCGTGGGGATAACGTGCGCGCCCCCTTCTTGCGGCGTTTGTCCAATATCTTTTGCTAACAGAATCAATCCGGCGCAGGTTCCCCACACCGGCTTAGCGGCGTCAATAAAATTACGCAGCGGATCAAGCAATTCCCAGCGAAGCAGCAGCTTGCCAATCGTTGTGCTTTCACCGCCGGGAATGATCAGCCCGTCCAGCGCGTCTAAATCTTCCGGCTTGCGAACCGGAAGCGCCCGCACCTTCAATCGACGCAAGACATTGATGTGTTCCAAAAATGCCCCTTGCAGCGCCAGCACGCCTACAGTGTAGACGCTTTGCGCAGGCTGGGATTCTTCAACCAGATTGATAGCTTTGATGCTCATAGCAGTTCTCAGGCAAACAAGGTCTTGTTTATAATTTCCAGGCCTTCCAACACTATCGAGCGGATGATTTCTTCGCCGGCTCAATAGCGTATACCCCCTGGATTTGACAGAGGTTTTAGATCCCAAGACCGCCGACCGTTGACCGTTGACCGCCGAAAATGCGCGAAAAACCTGTTTTTATGGCGGTCTGCGGTCTGCCGTCTGCGGTCAGGTCGGAAGCGGATAACTTCCAGAGGCAAAACCCTTGTCAAATTTGAAGGGTATACGCTACTGAGCTTCGCCGGTATATTCACCGCGCAGGGCGTATTCGCCGCCGGATAGGGTGTACACTTCAACGGAACGGGTTTTGGGGCTGGCAATCCAGTATTCAGAGATGCCGGCGCGTTCATAAACTTCAAATTTTGTTACGCGATCAATGCGGGCGCTGCTGGGAGAAATAACTTCAACCACCAGATCAGGCGCGCCGTCAAAGAAAGCGACGTTGGCAGACGGAAGGCTTTTACGGCAAATAAATAGCGCGTCCGGCTGCACCGGACGCACTGTTTCAGATAGATGAACTTCAAACGGCGCGGCGAGTACCAGTCCTAAATTATTTTTCTTGACAAAATTCCGTAATTCCCCAAAAATTTCAGCTGCCACAAATTGATGTCTAAAGTTTGGCGCATTGACCGCGCGCAATACTCCTTTGATGATTTCATAGCGTCGTCCGTCATTGGGCAGGCGAAGATAATCTTCATAAGTCCAGTGTCCCTGTTTGGGCCTGAATTGCGTTTTTTGCGCTGCTATCGGGAGTTTTAACATTGCTGCATCTCCTTTGGATAAGGCTAACTGCAAATGTACTTTCAATAATTATTATACCATCAACACCCTAATAAATGAATTGGGTATATTTCAAATGAGTTGAATTAGTGTATCTTTTTCCCACGCTTCACGTGGGAAAAAGATACACCTCAACCCAAATGAATTCAGCGCCCCGCCCGGATGTTGCTTATTTGCTGCCCTGCCGGTATCATTTCAAATAAGTTGAATTAGTGTATCTTTCTCCCACGCTTCACGTGGGAGAAAGATACACCTCAACCCCAATGAAACACACTCATTTCAAGCTTACCTCTCTGACCTGCAAGGCAAGAAAATGTTGAAGAATTACTCATTTACTCTCTTTGTTGTGGCGCTGCTGATGGCAATTAGCGCCGCTTGTACCTCACCGTCGCCTCCCCGCTACTATTTGCTGAGCGAAAACCCGCCCCGGATCATTGAACTTGACCCCGCCGCGCCTGCCGACCGGCGGGAAACACGTCGCTTTGATCTGACGTTTCCTCCTTTGGGCGATGAAGGGCCGGAAGGCATAGCCTTTGTTCCCAATAGCGATGTGCAACGATACGGACTATTTGGACTGGAGAGATCAGCCAATGGCGGCTATTTTTTGCTGGCAGTACAAGCCAATGCGATGCTTTACGTCTTTGACATCCCCTTGCCCGGCGATGACGACGCGCAAATTACCCCGATTTGGCGCGTGAGCATCCCCAATCTCACGCGCGACGCTTCAGCGTTGTTTTACGCGCAAGGAGAAATTTGGGTTATTGGCGCCAGCGACAAAATGCTCTACCGGCTCAAAACAAAGGAAAAGGCAGGTCAGGCGATTGTGCGGGATGTCTATCGTCTGGACAGCCTTCCTTTTTCAGCGGAAGATGTGGAGGGGCTTGGCTTTTTAGATTCAGGAGACGCCATTTTAGCCGATGACGGAGCAGAAACGGTAACGCGCTACAATGATTTTCCGGCGTGTTTGCTGCGTCAGGATTGTGAAGCAATTTGGGTGAACGATGTATCGCCGCGCGAAGCAAGCGGCGCAGCCTGGGACGCCTATAACCAGCGCTTGCTCATTGTTAGCGATGAGGGAGAGCTTTTTAGCCTGTCCCCTGACGGCGATTATCTGGAAACAATCTTCTTCGGTGATTTTGATCTGGAAGGCGTAACGGTGAGAGGTGGTTGACGTTTTTTTCGCCGTAAGCGTCCCCTTCTTCTCCATACAGGAGGGGAGACCAGATTTATGCGCCCGTTTGACCGCCGGCCGCCGACAGTTGACAGTTGACCGTTGAAAGGCTGATTTTGCAGCGGTCTACTGTCTTGCCGTCGGCGGTCTTTTAGCAAACGACGGGACTTTGATGCCGAAACAACTGCCAAATCCGGGGGATGTTAGTGCGATCATTACATCTTTGGCGGATCAATATTCAAGCGGGTAAAAATTTGGGCGGCCTGATTTAAATGGTCTGACCGCGCCGGGTCATTGTCGGGTAAATGCCGGCCCATTTCAGTATGAATTAACCCCATCTCGTACGCCATATTAAATTGTTGAGCTGCCTTAAGACTTTTACGCCAGGCCGTCTGCGCTTGCCGGGGTTTTCCGGCTAAACGGTAATAGACGCCCTGCCACATTCCGGCTTGAGGGCGGGCAATTGGAAAGACGCGCGCAAAGCCGCGCAAGGCTTTGCACGCTTGTTGGGCGGGAACCTTAAAACGATTCCGGCCTGTGCTTTCCCATAATCCCAACCAGGTTTCGGCGGTAGCGGCGTAGCCTTCCAGCGCGGAATAAGCGGTGGGCGAAGACTGGATGATGACGCTCAACGCTTTTTCTGCCGTTTTTTCTGCTGCTTCAAGCCGCCCCTGCCGCAATTGGGTTACGGACAGCAAGCCGTAAGCGCTGATGTCAGTGGTATAATCGTCAACTTCTGTCAACAGAGACAACGCCAGTTCCAGCAGGCCCATCGCTTTGTCCAGATGCCCCAGCGGCAGCAAGCCTTCTACCCGGCCGGTCAAGCCCCAACATTGGGCTTGCGCATCGCCTCGTTGCAAGGCTGATTCGTACAATTCAGTCCATATTTCTATGCTGCGCTGAAATTGGCTCAGAAAGTGCGCCCGGTGCGCCAGCATTACAAGGCACTCTTCCCATTGACGCATATTGCCCAACTGTTTGTTAAGTTCTGCCCCTTTATTTGC
>DUEH01000089.1 GCA_011192195.1 Chloroflexota bacterium
GTCCGCCAAAAGCGCAAATTCAAGGTTGCGACCACCGATAGCGCGCGCAATTATGCGATTGCCCCTAACCTGCTTGGCCAAAACTTTACAGCCAGCCGTCCAAACGAAAAATGGGTCGCCGATATTACTTACATTGCTACAGATGAAGGCTGGCTGTACTTGGCGACAGTGATGGATTTGTATTCGCGGCGGATTGTCGGTTGGGCAATGAGCGACAGTCTGCATCGCAAGCCGGTGATGGACGCCCTGGAAATGGCAATCGCCAACCGGCAACCGCCCCCTGGTTTGTTACACCACTCTGACCGGGGCAGCCAATACGCCAGCGATGATTATCAAGCGTTGTTGACGCAAGCAAAAATGACGTGTAGTATGAGCCGCAAAGGCAATTGCTATGATAATGCGCCGATGGAATCGTTTTTCGGTCACTTGAAAACAGAATGGACTTATCACCACCATTACCCAACGCGAGCGGCGGCTAAAACTGATGTTTTTGAGTATATTGAAGCGTTTTACAACCGGTTTCGTCTTCATTCGACCTTGGAGTACCGTAATCCAGTTAATTTCGAGGCCTTGCCAATTGTAGCTTAACTATCTGTCTGCCAAACCAGGCCCACCTCAATTACCCACAGTTAGAATTTAGGTACAACTGAGAAATCAGTTAGGCCCGCTCTACGTTAATGCTCTGCTTGCCAATGCGATAGCTGCCCGTTTTGGCCAAGACCTGCACTACAAACTGCTCCGGCACATCAACAAATGTTTGTTGTTTTTGAATACGTATCTTACCCAGAGAATGACCGGGAATTTTGGCGTAGTGGGCCAGCGTCCCCACAATGTGGTTAACGCGGATGCCGTTTACTTTGCCCGTATCAAGGCTAAGGCGCACCATGCCCTCTTCGTGAGAGTTGCGCCCGTTTTTCCCGTATCCCCGTTTAGCGCTTCGTTTGTATTTCTGTTGTCGCCACTCCTGCACCTCGCCAAGCGGGGCTATTGGACGCTGTTTTTCTCCCGCGCGAACCAACTTCAAGGCTGCTGCGGCAATTTCCATCGGGTCGTGGCCTTCCTCTGCCAATTCAGCCACAATTTCCCGCTCCTGGCTAAAACGACCTCGCCGCAGCCAAATCATCATCCGTTCCACTAATTGCGCTTTCCGACGCATCTGAATATCTTCTACCGTCGGCAGCGTAGACTGGCTGATCTTCTGCTTGATGTACGTCTCGATCCGGCGCAGGCGACCCCGCTCTTTTGGCGTTAGCAGCGTAATGGCAGTGCCTGTCTTTCCGGCCCGACCCGTGCGCCCCACGCGATGCACATATATCTCCGCATCTTGAGGCAGATCATAGTTGAACACATGCGAAATATCGTCAATATCCAGCCCTCGCGCGGCCACATCGGTAGCTACCAGCACTTTGATCTGATTGCGCCGGAAGCGATTCAGCACTCGTTCGCGCGCGTCCTGATTCATATCGCCGTTCAAAGCTTCGGCGGGAAAGCCGCGCCCGGTCAACTCATTGGCTAATTCGCCGGTGCTAAGGCGCGTGCGAGAAAAGATGAGCGCGCTGCTGATCTCTTCGACTTCAAAGAGGCGCGTGAGGGCAGCTAACTTATCCGCAGCGTTGACCAGATAATAACGCTGTTCAATGGTATCTACGGTAAGCTGTTTGCGTTCGATAGTAAAAAATTGGGGATCGCGCATATAGCGGTCAGCCAGACGACGAATTGGCTGGGGCATCGTGGCCGAAAAGAGAGTCGTCTGCCGATCCGGCGAAGTTTCTTTAAGAATGGCTTCGATATCTTCAATGAAGCCCATACTGAGCATCTCGTCCGCTTCATCGAGAACAACGGTGGACACAAAACTGAGATCAAGCGCCCGGCGCCGGATCAAATCCAGCAAGCGCCCCGGCGTGCCAACAACAATATCCACCCCTTTTCTGAGGCGGCTAAGTTGTCGGCCGTAGGGCGTTCCGCCATACACCGGCAGCACGCTCACGCCCAGATGACGCCCATAGCCGTGTATGGCCGTGGCTACCTGCATCGCCAGTTCTCGCGTAGGGGCCAGCACAAGGCTTTGCACATAGCCCTGATCCACGGCCATATTGTTCAGAATAGGCAGGGCAAAAGCCGCTGTTTTACCGGTTCCCGTTTGCGCCTGTCCAATCACGTCCTGCCCGCTCAACATCGCCGGAATAATGGCCGACTGAATGGGCGTAGGGCTGGCGTAGCCAAGTTCGTCTAAGGCCTGCATTAACTGCGAACGCAGGTCTAATTGCTTAAATTCATTTGTCACGATAAATCTCCTTTTTGCGGATAGCCGATAGGCGCGGGGAGTTCAGGGGGATAGTATGCCCCTCTTTTTTGGGTACACCTCCCGCGTCTTATACGGAACCTTTTTACGAATAGATGAGTCTTCTGTACAGCATAACCCTTGCGGGCTATGCCCCTGTTGTCTGTCAACAGTTGACTCCTTCCGCAAAAATGAAGCCTTATCTGTTGCAACAAAAATGCCCGACAAAATGAGCCGGGCAACCTTTGGAATACTCAAAATGATATAGATTTGGGACTCAACTGCGAGTCGCCGTCAAAGAGTATAGCACGTTTTTTTGATATGAAAAATAGCAGGCCCGCCGACGGCAGACCGATGACCGCCGTAAGATTTTTTGAGCCTGTGTCGGCGGTCAGCACGGCAGTCTGCCGTCGGATGCCGCGTCTAGCGATAGCTCCCCCAAATGTAGTCAAGCTTACTTATCTACGAAGCTTTTTGGGGTATGATAGCAAGCGTACCCTTGAAATCAAGGGTACCTTATAAAATTCATCCCGCAAGACCCGAAGGGTTTCATGAAACCTGAGTTCGGGATAAGCCAAACTATGCGCTAATTTTTCAAACAGGACACAGATTATGTTAATAAAGCAAAGAAAAATCTGTGGAATCTGTGTTAATCTGTGTCCCATAAGCCTTATCCCGAACTGAGGTATGAAACTGTTTTCGCTTGAAATCATGAAGATTTGCAAAAATTCTTCCTCGAAAAACCGCTTTTGAAAAGTAACCGTTCACCCCCCGGTGAACGGTTACTTTTAGTTTGAGGCTAAAGCGGTAATTGCTCTCCAAATCGCGGGCGTTTTTGTAAATATTTGAATTAAGCCAAAAACCGTGACCAATCGCAGGGTTAAGTGTTGTAGTTCAGTGGCGTATACCTTCTTGTGACCGCCAAAGCAGATTCAAAATATTCTAAACGGAGTAAGTCGCACACCACGTTTAGTAGAGACGTAAAATTTTACACCTCTACTGACGTATCATTTGTTTCGTTTAGCCAAAACACCCTTGATTGGAGAAAAGAATGTCCAATGAATTAAGCAGAACGCCCGCTATGAACACCTCCTTGCAAAAAACGCCTGTTGCCATTGTTGGTCTGGCGTCCATTTTTCCCAAAGCTGAAAACCTACAACAATACTGGAATAACATTATCGCTGAGGTAGACTGCATCACCGATGTCCCGCCTTCGCGCTGGAAGATAGATGATTATTACGATCCTGACCCTAAAGCCCCCGACAAGACATACTGCAAACGCGGGGGCTTTATGCCGGATATTGATTTTAATCCGATGGAATTTGGCCTGCCGCCCAACATCCTTGAAGTCACCGATGTTTCGCAATTGCTGTCGCTGGTTGTAGCCAAACAGGCAATGAAAGACGCCGGTTACGCCGATGCCACGGCCCAAAACAGGGAACGCACCGGCGTTATCCTGGGGGTTGGCGGCGGCCAAAAACTCATCACCCCTTTAACCACGCGATTGCAATATCCTGTTTGGGACAGAGTTTTAGAGAAAAGCGGCATAGCCAAAGATGAGCGAACAAAAATTATAGAGAAGATGAAGCTGGCCTACATTCCCTGGGAAGAGAACTCATTTCCCGGTATGCTGGGCAACGTCATTGCCGGTAGAATTGCTAACCGGCTGGACCTGGGCGGAACTAACTGCGTGGTTGACGCCGCCTGCGCCGCCTCGCTGGCAGCGGCCAAAATGGCTGTGAGCGAACTGCTTGAGCATCGCGCCGACACCATGATAACCGGCGGCGTTGACACCGATAACTCCATTTTTATGTATATGAGTTTCAGCAAAACGCCCGCTTTTTCCAGAAACAACAATATCAGACCCTTTGACGTAGATTCTGACGGGATGATGATTGGCGAAGGAATTGGCATGCTGGTCTTGAAACGCCTGGCAGACGCCGAGCGCGATAATGACCGTATTTATGCTGTTATCAGAGGCATTGGCACCTCCAGCGACGGCAAATATAAAAGCATCTACGCTCCTCGCGCGTCGGGACAATCGCTGGCAGTGAGCCGCGCTTACGAAGACGCCGGATTTTCGCCGGCCAGTGTTGGCTTGATCGAAGCGCACGGCACAGGAACCTCCGCCGGAGACCCGGTAGAGTTCGCTGGGTTAAATGATGCGTTTAGCAAAAATAACCCCAAAAAGCAGTATATTGCGTTGGGAAGCGTAAAATCTCAAATTGGACACACCAAAGCCGCCGCCGGATCGGCCAGCCTTATCAAAACAGCCCTGGCGCTTCATCACAAAATATTGCCGCCCACGCTCAATGTCTCCCGGCCAGACCCCCAAATGAACATAGAAAATTCGCCCTTCTATTTAAACACTCACACCCGCCCCTGGATACGCCCTCATAACGCCGTCCCCAGACGCGCCGGGGTCAGCGCCTTTGGTTTTGGCGGCACAAATTTTCACTTTGCGCTGGAAGAATATACCCAAAAAAGAGGGGCAGACTCTAACGGCGAACATCAAGGCCCCTATCGTTTGCACACCACGCCCCGGGCTGTGTACCTCTCCGCCCAAACGCCGCCCCAATTGCTGCTTCGCTGCGAAGAAGAATTGACGCTCTTGCAATCAGAAGCGGGCGAAGAACACTATACGGCGCTGCTCGACGCCTCGCAATTGCTCATTATGCCGGTTTCGGCGGCGCGGGTAGGCTTTATCAGCGAATCGCTGGCAGAGACGCGGCAATTTCTGCAAATTATCATCAAACTTCTGCAAAACAACCCGCAATCGCAACAATGGAATCACCCCAAAGGTATCTACTACCGGCAAAACGGCGTTTCGCCCGAAGGTAAAGTGGTCGCCTTATTTCCGGGACAAGGGTCGCAGTATCTTGAAATGGGCAAAGAACTGGCCCTCAACTTCCCCACCATTCGCCAGGCTTATGGCCGTATTGACAGCCTTTTCATTGCCGATAAAAAAGAACCGCTTTCAAGCGTTATCTTCCCCATCCCCGGATTTAATGCCGATGAAATAGCTGCCAAAACAAAAATGCTGGGGCGTACTGAATACGCTCAGCCGGCCATTGGCGCATTGAGCTATGGCATCTACAAATTGATGCAGTTAGACGGCTTTAGCCCCGATTTTGTCGCGGGGCACAGTTTTGGCGAGTTAACGGCGCTCTGGGCGGGCGGCGTTATCAACGATGAAGATTACTTTTTTCTCATCAAAGCCAGAGGGCAAGCGATGGCTCCCCCGGATCACCTTGATTTTGACGCCGGAACAATGCTCGCAGTCAAGGGGAACGCCCGGCAATTACAGACCGAACTCGGCGCCCTGCCAAATGTCACCATCGCTAATGTGAACTCTGACCGGCAAGTTGTTCTGGCCGGGCCAACATCGGCCATACAACAGGCGCAGCAACATCTGAAAGCAAAGGGGTATTCTGTAACGCCGTTACCCGTATCGGCGGCTTTTCACACGCCTCTTGTGGAACACGCCCAGCGGCCTTTTGCCCGCGCCATCGAGCGCACAAGCTTCAACAGCCCCTCCCTTCCAGTCTACGCAAACAGCACCGGACAGCCTCATCCCCTCAAACCCAGAGATATTCAGGTTGCTCTGGAAGAGCATATTTTAAAGCCGGTTGTATTTCAGCAAGAAATAGAAAATATTTATGCGGCGGGCGGAAGAATTTTTGTAGAGATTGGCCCCAGAAGCGTGTTAAGCAATCTGGTTAAAGATATTCTGGGCAATAGACCTCATTTGGCAATCGCCTTGAATGCCTCGCGCAAACGGGGAAGCGACCGCCAACTACGCGAAGCTTATGTTCAGATGCGCGTAGCCGGATTGCCCCTGCGCCCCGCAGACCCCTATCGCCTTAAGCCCAGGAACGCTGATGCCGCTAAAAAGGCTCGAATGGCTGTTCAGATAAGCGGACATAACTACGTGAGTCCCAAGACTCAAGCCGCTTTTGAAAAAGCGTTACAAAATGGAAAAAATGCTAAGAATGGCAATCAGCCAAGCGCCGCTATCCCTGAATTTGCCGCGCCCGCTGCGCCCAATCCAAGCCCCCCCCTCGAACTTGTACCGGCTACATTTGCCATCCCCAAAGAAGAGAAGCGCGCCGTAGTCGTTCCGCCAAAAGTAGAAATTGCAAGCGTAAATCTCCCGCCATTACCGGCGCAAGCTTCAAGGAAGCCGTCGCCCCCTGTTCACGTTGCAGAGGTCAAAAACGCAGATGCCCAGCCGCCCCTTTCGGCTGCGCTCAAGCTGCGTACTGCCGAAGGTGTCGAAGTGACAGAGCTTTTGCCTCCACAACCGCCAATAAACAACCCTGCCCCTTCAACAAAGCCTGTCCTGAGCCAGCCGAAGGAGCAGGCTCTGTCGAAGGTGTCGAATGGGTCGGCAACGCCCCCGCAAACGCCTCAACCGGAGACTCAACAAGCGCCTCCTTCTGACCCCCGACGTTTGGAGAGTCTGGAAAAAAATCTAGCGCTGCTTCATCGTCATCAGGATGAAACGCTGCGCGTTCACGAGGAATATCTCCAGAATCAAGAAACCTATTCAAAAGGCGTTATCCAACTGATGCAGCAGTATTACGGACGAATGACGAATGACGAACGACGAGCGACGAATGACGAACGCCGACCGTCGACCGCAGACCATCGACTACCGAGCGCCGACGAAGAACAAATGACCGCGAAGCGTGACGAAGGACGAATGACGAAGGACAAAGGACGAATGACGAAGGATAAAACCCCAATCGTAAATCGTCAACCCAAAATCGTAAATCTGCAATCTGGTATGTTGGAGATCGTTAGTGAAAAGACCGGCTACCCGGCTGAGATGCTCGAACTCGATATGGATATGGAAGCTGATCTGGGCATCGACTCTATCAAGCGCGTCGAAATTCTTGGCGCGATGCAGGATCGCTACCCCGACTTGCCGCCCGTCAATCCCGACGAACTGGCTGAACTTCGCACGCTTGGTCAGATTGTGGAGCGAATGGGCGAACCTGCGAATGGGCGAATAGGCGAATCTGCGAATGGGCGAATGGGCGAATCTGCGAATTTGCGAATGGGCGAAACGAGCGCCGACGAAGAACAAATGACCGCGAAGCGTGACGAAGGACGAATGACGAAGGACAAAACCCCAATCGTAAATCGTCAATCCGAAATCGTAAATCTGCAAGGGGGCATTGTTGATCGCCTGGGAAAGCCTGAAGCGGCGCTCGCCGCGCCTGCGCTCCCACTCGAAACCCGAAACCCGAAACCCGAAACCCCTGTCGTTCGTAATCTAGTCAGGCTAAAAACACTGCCTTTTCC
>DUEH01000009.1 GCA_011192195.1 Chloroflexota bacterium
GCGCGAAAGCGATCTGACCGAGACTGAACAAAGCTTCATCCAGGCCGGCCTTGATTTACGCGAGCGCCGCGCCGCCGAGCGAGAGGCCCAACGCCAGCGTGAATTGGAAGCCGCCCAAAAGCTGGCCGAAACTGAACACCGCAGGGCTGAGGAACAGACCCAAGCGGCGGGGCGCTTGAAACGAGGGACGTTCCTTTTGGCGGGCGTGTCGGTCATCGCCGTCATTTTAGCCGTCATCGCCTTTGCCGCGCGCTCAACCGCCCAGCGAGAGGCCGCCGTCAATCACAGCCTGGTCCTGGCCGCCGACGCTCAGGACGCCAACGAAAACGGAGAAGTTGATCTGGCGCTGGCCCTGGCCCTGGAAGCGACCGGCATTGACCAACCCCCGCCGGAGGCCCTGCGCGCCCTGTCGTCCATTGCGCTGGGGCCGGGAACCCGCGCCCTCCTGGAAGGCCATGGCAACAGCGTTAAGGACGCCGCCTTTGGGCCTGATGGCAAAATTGTCCTCTCAGGCAGTTGCAGCCAACTCGACTCCGATGGCGCCTGTACGCAAGGCGAATTGATTCTTTGGGATTTGACGACAAGAACTGAGCTGCGCCGCTTTGACGGACACACAGACTGGGTCAACGGTGTGGCCTTTAGTCCGGACGGCAAAACCATCCTCTCCAGTTCAGGCAATGGCGCGCTCATTTTATGGAATGTCGAAACAGGCGACGTCATCCGCCACCTTGAGGGACATACCGGCGAGGTGAACAGCATCGCCTTCAGCCCAGACAACGAAACCGCCCTCTCCGGTTCAAATGACGCTACGCCGATCTTGTGGGATGTGAACACCGGGAAAGCCATCCGCCGCTTTGAGGGACACACCGGCGGGGTGAACAAAGTTATTTTCAGCCCTGATGGCCAGACCGCCCTCTCCGGCTCCGAGGATAATGCGCTGATTCTGTGGGATGTGGCGACCGGAGAAGAAATCCGCCGTTTTGAAGGCCATACGGATAGGGTGATAGATCTGGCTTTCAACCCCAAGGGCCTCACGGCAATGTCTATCAGCATTGATCAGACGCTGCGTTTGTGGGACATTGAAACGGGCGAAGAAATCAACCAGGAATTTTTTGGCGGCGGACCGGGCAACCTGATAATTAGCCCGGACGGCCGTACCGCTTTATTCACCGGCGGCAACTACCTGCGTTTGTGGAATATTGAGCAGTGGCGCGAAACCCGCCGTTTGCTGGGCCATTCTGATGAGATAGAGTCGGTTGCCATTAGCCCCGATGGACGCCTGATCCTTTCCGCCTCAGCCGATGGCTCTTTACGCCTGTGGCATCCCAAAGATCAAATTGAATTTCGCCGTTTTGAAACGGATGGCGATATGCTCACCGCTGTGGACGTGAAAGCCGATGGCCGGTATCTGCTTGTCGGCGGGTTTTCCGGCGATACGGCGCTGTGGGATGCGGCCGCCGGAGAAGCGGTTCGCCGCTTTGAAGGGGAGGGTCTCCCCATTCATCCGGGCGAGGTGGCTTTCAGTCCCGATGGGAAGTTGGCTCTGGTTGGCGCAGGGGACGCCTTCAGCGGTTCAGGCAAAAAGAGCTTGGTGTTATGGGATATTGAAACCGGCGAAGAAATACGCCGCTTTGAAGGACATCAATACATACTCAGAAGTGTGGCTTTTAGTCCCGATGGACGTACCGCGCTCGCCGGTTCGCAGAGCGTGTCCACAGGCGATGCGGGGGATTTGATTTTATGGGATATTGAAACCGGCGAGATAATCCGTCGCTTTGACGCCACAGAAGACATCACCACTATCAACTTTAGCGCCAACGGCGAGCGCGCCCTCACCAGCTCAGCCTATTTTTCCAATATAACGCTTTGGGATGTAGCCGCCGGCCAGGCCATTCGCCGCCTTGAAGGTCATACCGATGTGGTGCTGGCCGCAGATTTTGGCCCGGATGAAACAAGCGCCCTCTCCGCCTCGGCCGATGGCAGCCTGATCTTGTGGGATATTGAAACGGGCGAAATCATCCGCCGCTACCTGGGGCACGATAACGCGGTATGGACTCTCGACGTCAGCCCCGATGGGCGTTACGTACTTTCCGGTGGAGATGACGCCACGATCATTCTGTGGGATTTTGAGGCGGGTGAGGAACTGCGCCGTTTCAGCGAGCATACAGGAGCGGTGCTGGACGTGAACTTTAGTCCCGACGGTCAAACCGCTTTCTCGGTTGCAATGGATGGCGCGCTCATCGAGTGGCAAATCAGCGACCCGTCGCTGGACGAGTTGATTGAATGGGTGAGCGCCAACCGCTACGTCCGCGACTTGACTTGCGATGAACGGGCGCAGTATCGCGTTGAGCCGTTGTGTGAGGAGTAGCGGATATAAACAACAACAGGAGTGAAAAACTGTAGTTTTTCACTCCTGTAAATGACTGGAGTTGTTACTACAAAAAAAGGAGATACCGGCAAACTTGGCGGTAGGCGGTATCTCCCTAAAACAAGACGATGTTAGCGCATACCCGCGTGTTTTACGCGAGTATGTAACGCTATCCATCTGCTTGTTTATATTGTACCGCACATTAATCCAGCCGCCAAACCGTTAACGGAGGCAATGCCTATGGACAATAATCTTCTCAAAAAACGATGATTCAAAATTTGAACATCAATCAATAACAGGAGATAAAAAATGAAAATTCGTATGATTTTGATAGTGGCGCTTGTCATTGTGTTGGCGTTGCCAGCCACGCTTCAAGCGCAAGAGCCAGACCCTACCGCAACAATCAAAGCTATGGAAGATGCCTTAAACGCTGGCGATGTGGACGCCGCAATGGCCTTCTTCACCGATGACGCGGTGGTTAAACTTGAATTTTTTGGCGACACCTGCACCGGCGCGGATGAGATACGGGTCTGGTTTGAGGAACTTGTGGCCGGAAACTTTCAAATCCAGGTTGAAGTTCTTCAGATAGATGGAGACACCGTTACCGCCAAGACCACAACCTGGATTGACTTCACCCGAGAAATGGGAATTGCGCCCCTGATAGCCACAGAAGTATACACCTTTCAAGACGGTAAGATCGCGGGCTTCACGTGGATACCAACTGACGAGACGGCAGCAAAGATACAGACCGTCCTCGCCGCCACCCTGCCTGAGACTGGCGGCGCCTCCTTTCCCATTCACGTTTTGGCGCTGGCGTTGGGCGGGCTGGTGATCTTGAGCGGCTTGAGTCTGACGCTGCGGCAGCGTCGTTAGCTTCAATGACAAGTACGGCAATAAAAAAAGGAGTCCAAAGTGACCTTTGGACTCCTTTTCAAAATGAATGTATTTTCACTTTGCATTTTGCGCTATTCACTTTTCACTCTTCTGACCAGCCAATAAATTCCGCCTCCCAGAACAACCACGCCAACCAATACGCCGCCAATGCTGCCGGCCAACTCATTAATGACTTCCCAACTTCCGGCAAAGGCGTAGCCCAAACTACCATAAAGCAGCACCCAGGTCGCTTCTCCCGCCAGATCAAAAACCAGAAAACGGCCATAAGTGTAGCCGCTGCTACCGGCAATAAGGTTGGTTGGCACGGCCAAAGGCGTCAACAGAAAGCGCGTCAGATAAATGGCTATGCCTCCTTTTTGGTTGAAGGTGTCTTGCGCTTGCTGCCAAGAATCGTTCTCCTGAATGCGGCGCGGAATGTACCGCTCGGCGTAGCGCCCGACAAAATAGCCAATACTGTCTCCAATTGCCACGCCCAGCAACGCCAGGACGGCTGCCAGAGGCCAGTTAAAAATCGCATCGCGGGCAAAAGCGCCCGCCGCCAATACTAAAAGGGTTCCCGGCAGCGGCGCGCCCAACGCCCCTAACATCAACGCCAGTGACAGAGCAAGCGGGCCGTAGACCAACATCCCGGTCAGAAAGAAATCGGTTAAATCGGTCACGGCGCTCCGTCCGCTTCCGGTGGGGCGTTTTGCTGATACCTCAAAATGACCGCCTGAAAAACTGTTCGTATATCGGCGCGCTTTAAATCATATTTCCTGGCTAACTGCATAATACTCTGTTTTTCATTGCCTGCTTCAGGAATGCCCAACGCTTCAAAAAGCGCGTCTTCAGGAACATTGCAGGCGTGGGCAATGTAGGGTATGGTCATCCAGCCTCGGATGGCCTCTACATCGGTGGCGCCGGTAGAAAGCCCCGTTTGCTGAAGACGCACATAGGAGCGCATAGCGCGCGCGCCAAAAAAGCCAATCAGAGCTATCCCCAAAACAATCAGGGCAATGATGAGTATGCGTTCTTTCCAGGAGAATTTGTCATTGGTCATTCGTCATTGTTCCAGGGCTGTTCAGTTCTAAAGATTTTGCGCGTGTCATTGCAAGGAACGAAGCAATCTCCGGCCTGCAATGTGGAGATTGCTTCGTTCCTCGCAGTGACATAACCGCAAAACTGAACAGCCTGATCATTGTTCATTGCTAATTGTTAATTGGTCTTACTGCGTCCACACCGGCATTCCCTCTGGCGCGCGAAGTTGGATGCTTTGAGCGGTGCTTAGGTTGTTGAGCCAATTGATCTCCATGTGATCGGGCGATTCAAAGGCTTCCAATTCGATGCGGTTGCCGGGGGAGAGCGGGATGCCGCTTTCAGACCAGAACCAGGGCGGGCCGAGCATTGCTTCGCGGGTTTGGCCGTCATCGCTGCGGAAGGTGAGCAGGTTGTCTTGCGCGCTGATCACTTCGCCCCGGAAGACAAGAGCCGGCCCCATTTCCATTGGCGCTTCGCCTGCCGGGCCGCCGGATTGACCGGGTGGGGTTTCGCCTTCCTGCCGCCACCAGGGGCCACCGCCGCCGCCCCCTTTACCTTTACCTCTGCGACCGCCTCCCTGACCGTGAGGCTGCACAGGATTGTTGGCGTCCGGCGTGGCGCGCATCCAGGGAGGCCCGCCGCCGCCTTGCTCTGTGCCGCGTGGATTTTCCACCCAGGGCGCGGTAGGTTCCCAGGCGCGAATGTACTGCACCAGCGCGTCAATCTCTACCGACGTAAGGCGGTCGCCAAAAGCGGGCATAATTGAGTTGGGACGATGTCCGCCGTAGATAACGGCGTCGCGGATCTGCTCATCGCTTTTGTGGGTCAAAAATTGCTGGCTGTTAATTGCCGGCCCACTGCCGCCGCTGCCGTTTTCGCCGTGACAAGCGACGCAGGTGGTATCAAAAATGCGTCCGCCCAATTCATACACTTCTGCCGGATTATTCAAGTCAATCTGAATGGGAGCGGGTGGGGTCAACGCCAATCCGGCGGCTTCAATTTTATCCCAGTTTTGCAAAAAACTCACCAGCGCGGCGATTTCGTCATCGTCCAAAACCTGGTCCCAGGATGACATCATTGTACCCGGCGCGCCTTCGTGGATGATGCGAGCCAATTCGTCAGCGTCAGTGGCGCGGAGTTCCGGCGTATTCAGGGGGACGCCCAACTCAGAGCCTTCGCCAGTTACGCCGTGACAGATAGTGCAGTTGTTGGCGTAAAGTTGTATCCCTTCGGCCCAGGCAGCGCCTTCTGCTCCCAGCGCAGTCACTTGTTCCAAAAAGGCTTCATCCACGTCGGGAACGGGCAGGGTGGGGGGAATAAGGCCGCGCTGCGCAGAAAGTTCACCCACCGTAGGCCAACTCGCATAGCGGATGAGGGAAACCAGTTCGTCAATTTGGTAATCGTTATAAATGCCGCCTTCGTCTGCGTGCCAACCGGTCATAGCCGTGCCATAACGTCCGCGAGCAATAGTTTTGTAGAGAAAGTCATAATCGGTCTGGCGCAAGCCTTCGGTATTAAGGGGCGGAATTGCGCCAATTCCTTCGCCCTGCGCGCCATGACATACCGCGCAATTTTCAATATACATCACCGCCGCATCGGAGACAAACTGCTGCCGCAGTTCCGCTTGCGCGGATTCCATACGCGGCGCTTCTAAGAAGCCGTAAACAGGCACGGCGATGACCAGTACGGCTAAAGCAATGATAGTGGTGAGTAAGTATTTGTTCATAATAGTCTCCCTTGAAAATAGACCGCCGACCATTGACCGCCGACCGCCGAAACTGATTTTCATTCGCTGTGGTGAAACCAGTTTAATGATAACTCCCTTGAAAATAGACCGCCGACCATTGACCGCCGACCGCCGAAACTGATTTTCATTCGCTGTGGTGAAACCAGTTTAATGATAACTCCTCTAGCTTTCAGCGATCAGCGGTCAGCTTTTTAGCTGATAGCTTCTACGTATAAACCAGTTGATTGGCTTCAAATTCATCTCTTGTTTGCGGTTTGGCAGTGTCAACCACTACTTGCCCGTCTTCAATTTCTATGGCAAAGGTATCCAATGCGCGGGGGGCGGGAGGATTTTCTACGCTGCCGTAAAAATCAAACTGAGAGGCGTGGCAGGGGCAGACAAATTGATTTTTGTCCGCCTCCCAGCTAACCGAACAGCCCAAGTGGGTACAGCGGCGGTAGACGGTCAGGAAACCACCGTCGTCGGCGCGAATTAAGAAGAAACGCCCGTCGGGAAATTCGGTGACGCTGCCGGCGGGGAAACTATCAACGTCGCCCGCTTTGACCACGCCGCCAAATTCGCCTTCAATTTTGCGCGGCGCAAGAAAGGCCAGACTGGCGCCGCCCATTTCCAGCAAAGCCAGCAGCCCTAATGCGCCCGCGCCAAGCTGTAAAAAATTACGTCTGGTCATTTTTGAGGTATCTGTTTGCGTTGTTTGCTGCGTCATTGTTGAAACTCCTGAAAGGGCATTGGATACTTGTTCCCAAACTCTGTTTGGGGACAGAATTGCATAGCAAACTCTGTTTGCGGGATAATCGAAACAGAGTTTCACCAGCAGGTGTGTTCCCAAACTGGAGTTCGGGAACAAATAAATTTCCAATCTCTAAAAAGGCATTACCAGCGCCATATTTGGCCCGCGAAAAAAGACGCCAATGAGGGTCAGGATAAATAAGCTAAACGTGACAAAGGTGAATAACCCTACCAGCGCTTCGCTGTGCGTGGCGCTAAAGATGCCGCGCAGAAAATAGTAGATAATCGCCAACCCGCCCAGTGAGAGTAGTAGCGGGATCAAGCCGTTGGAAATCAAGGTTGACAAGAAGGGAAGCATCAAGGGCAGATCAATCCACCATTCGTCTACTAAAACCAGCAAGGGAACCAGAATTAAGCTGAATACCACACCCGTAATGGCAATTGTCAACCCCTTTTTAGAGCGAAAATAAATCCCAATATCGCTGCTGCGGGTGTCCCAGTAAGGAAGGGCGGCAATGGCAAAGAGAACAATGCCGGGTAGCAGCATCGCCGCCAGAGGGTGCATATGCAAAAGTAGTTCTTGCAAGCCCATAAAATACCAGGCGGCTTTGGCCGGATTGGGGGGATGAGCCGGGTTAGCCAGCGCTTCCAATGGCGCAGGAACCTGCGCGGCCCACAAAAACAAGGTGGTGATAAGCAGCATTGCGGCGGTAACTTCAATTTGCACCAGGTAGGGGATGGTGGTCAGTTTTTCAACCTTCTCCCCTTTCGCTCGCTCAGGCTGAGAGATACCGCCATCCTTGCGGATGCGCCAAAAATGATAGGCCATTAATAAGATGAGCGTGGCCGGAAGAAGGGATACGTGAATAGCGTAAAAATTTCGCAGGGCGTTCTGCCCCACTTCCGTGCCACCCAGCAAAAAGCCGCTGATAACACCGCCAACAATGGGGATGTAATTCAGCAAGCTGGTTCCCACCGTAACGGCCCAAAAAGCCAATTGATCCCAGGGAAGCAGATAGCCGGTGAAGTTGAAAGTCACTACCAGCAGTAACAGAGTGATCCCAATCAGCCAGTTGGTCGCCCGTCCTTTTTTGAAGCCGCCGTTGTAAAAAACGCGCATCAAGTGCAAAAAAGTGGTAATGAGCAACAAATTCCCCGACCAATGATGAAGAGAACGGAGCAATGAGCCAAAAGGGATTTGCGTTTCTAAAAATTGAATACTGGTATAAGCGCGTTCTACGCTGGCATCATAACGAAACATCAGCAGAATGCCGCTAAGAATCAAAATAAACGCCCATAACGTAGAAATACCGCCCAAGCCCCAAGTGTAAGTAAGTTTCAAGGCCGGGCGAGGTATTTGCGTGGGGTGAAGATGCAAAATCAGGTTGTTGGCAACGGCCTTCATTCTACTACGTCGGTCAGAAGGGGAAGGCTGAGGGCGCAGAGATCGGTTCTTAAGGGAAGTTGCTTGTTCTGCCATAGTTATTTCTCCTGTGAAACCCTCCGGTTTCATCTGGTGCGTATGGCGGGAGGGGAAGATGGAGGGATAGTATGCCCCCCTCTTTTTGGGTACACCCCCCACACCCCCTGCGCCATAGGCGGCTCCTTTTGAAGCAGTATAACAGGCAAATGTGGGGAGATTGTGGGGAAGATGTGAAGATTCTGTGAAGGCAATTTGGTGTCATTACCTAAAAAAGCCTAGAATTCAAGGCAGATGCACCGTATCTCAATTTGCCCTTGTGCGTCTTAAAGGGTGAAGGGAAAAATAGTGAACGATCGCGATCAAATCCAACTTCAACAAACGCGCGCCTTCAATAGAGACGCGTTGGCTGCCATTTATGATAATTACCACCAAGCCATCTACCGCTACATCTATCGGCAGGTAGGCGAAGTGGACGCCACCCGAGATCTGACATCGGCGGTTTTTCATCGCTTCCTGCAAGCTATAAAAAATGGCCGAGGACCGAACAAAAGTCTGAAATCGTGGCTCTATCGCACCGCGCACAATCTGGTTATTGATCACTACCGCCGACAGAAGCATCGCCAGCACGCCCCCTTGAAAGAAGACCTGATTGACGCAAATGACAATCCGGTAACTCTGGCCGAACAGCGCATCTCCGCAGATATTGTTCGCGCCGCATTGCAACACCTTACGCCGGACCAACGTCAGGTCATTACCCTTAAATTTCTGGAGGGGCTGTCTAATCAGGAAGTTGCCGAAATTACAAACAAGCCCATTGGAGCTGTGAAATCTTTGCAGCATCGGGCATTGGCTGCCTTGCAGCGCCGCCTAGCCTCATCAGAGGAGAGAATGCCGTTATGAAAACCGATTTTACTGATGCCTTGGATCAGGCTCTAAACCACCTGCAAACCGGTGAAGCATCTTCAAAAATTTTAGCCGCTAATCCGGACCTGGTGGAAAATTTGGCGCCATTACTGGAAACAGGCGCTTCCTTACAAGCGTTGCGCGCTGTAGAAATGCCATCGGGGCAAGCGTTGGCGGCGGATCGCCGCGATTTTCTGGACGAAATCAGCGCATTTGCGTCGCCTCCCGTACCTATCAGCTTTGTGGCGCGTCTTAAAGGGTGGATGGATCACTTTTTCCCAAAACAAATACCAACCCCCAATGTAGCGCCAAAGGAGCAAAGACAGATGAGCGCATTATTGATCAAAACAGTATTAGTATTCGGTATGATTTTTGGCTCCGCAGGCGGAGCAGCGGCAATGGCTGCCGAAAGTCTCCCCAACTCTCGCCTCTATCCGCTAAAACTGGCAATGGAAAACGCCCACTTGTCAATGGCGGACACGCCGGCAAAACAAGCAGAATTGCATCTTGAACTAACTCAAATACGCGCCCAGGAAATGGCAGAACTGGCCCAACAAGGCAACACGCCAGATGCATCCACAATGACCCGCTTGCAACACCATTTGGAACAAGCTTTTATCCAAGCCGCCCAAACACCAGAGCCGGTAATGGCTGGGCTGCTTCTTCAGGCGCAAACAATACTTGAAACGCAGGCCCAAAACCTGGGGAAATTTCAGGAACACATCAATGAACCAACTCACACAGCCTTGCAAAAAGCCAGCCAATTGTTGCATCAGGCCGGTCAGGAGGCGGCGGAAGGTATAGAAGCCCCCAAGGTCTTCCGCGCCCATCACAGCGGCAGCCACCCTTCTGGCGGGCAGCATTATCCCCAACCCGGCTATGGCAGCGCTATCACCGGCACGGGAACAATCACCGGCACAGGCGTTTACAGCCACCTGCATCAAAATCGGCATAACTGGCAGCACAATATCACCGGTACGCAGACCATCAGCGGTACAAACAAACAACACCAGAACCAGCATCACAGCAGGCAGACCATCAGCGATACGCTAATCCTCACCGGAACAGGCACAATCACCAGCGCGGGCATCTACAGCTATCAGCATCAAAACCAGTATCACTGGCAGCACAACATTACCAACACGCAAAGCCTCACCCACACCGGCGCAATGAGTGGCACGCACGACAGCGGCAATTGCAACAATGGCAACTGCAATGGCAATATGCAATCTGGCGGCGGAGGCGAACATCACGCTTCACCGCCTGAAGCGCCGTCTGAACCGCCCGCTATGGGAAGCGGAAATAATCACAACAACGACTGTCAAGACTGCCAAGCCCCTGACAACACCGGAAGTCATCCTGACAACCACCACGACGACCATCACGATAATGGCGGCAACAAAAAACATCGGTAATGGAGTAGTGAAAAAAGAAAGATTTGTCATTGCAAGGGCGTAGTCCTTGCAATGACAAATCTACATCGCTTACTTACAAAAACAGGTCTTTCAGCAAGCTCGATTGAGCTTCTTGAAAGATCTGTTTTCATTTAAAATGCTGTTGATTTAGCTGAAAAACAAAAAGCCCCAAACGGTCATCAGAGCAAAAATAATCAGTCTGACGCTCTTACCAACTGTAGCCGCCCCCAGAAATTTCCACCAGGGCATTTTTAGGGACCCGGCAACAATGCCGCCAATATCGAAGATGGGATTGGGAACCAGCGCCAACGCAAAAATCACCCATGCACCCCATCGCCGCATAAATCTGACCAACTTCTTATAAATATCGGCGTTTTCTATTATGGCACTCCCACCGTAACCGGCCAGATAGCCGGTCATTTCGCCAATAGCAGACCCAAACCCGGCCACAAAACCCACCAGATAAGGGTTAAGGGTGTTGGCCGTGCCAATAACCACCGCAAAACTGGGGACAGGCAGGATCAACGTAGCATTGCCCAAAACACTGATAATAAAAACACCCAGATAGCCATATTCCTGGTATTTCTCGATGGTATCTCCGGCGGCGATAATGGCTACTGAAATACCAATGGCAAAGACAATTGCCAGCACGTGCTTGGCAATTTCCCAACGAGAAAGATGCCTTTTTGAGGGAGAGTCGGTTGAGGGGGGGGGAGGAGATTGGTCAAGTTCCATAGCGTTAGTATTGTAACTATTTCCTCTCAACCAACAAATAAAACGACTGCTGAGTAAGGCTTATGGTGACTTATCAGCAGTCGTTTTTCGTTAGGGGGCATTTTAGATGACCTGGATTAATGTATCTTGTTCCCACATGAAGCGTGGAAACAAGATACACCTTAACTCAAATGAAACACGCCCTTTTCATTAGGCGGGAGGGAATGGGAGTCGAACCCACCGACGCCGGCTGCTCGCCGCCGCCCACTGATTTTGAAGACCAGGGCCGCCACCGGGCGACATTCACTCCCCCGCTAACAAAGTGACCGACGCTTTATCGGTCTGATCCGAAAGCGTCGGTCACTTTGCATCAGATACTTATTTGCGCTTCAAGATAACTTTTAGCGCTTTTTGCCAGCGCACTTACTTGTCTTTCTTGGAGGGGAGGAAGCGCGTTACGGTTGTGCCACAGTCCGGGCAAATGCCTTTAGCCATTGGACGGCCTTTTTTTGTTGTAACAACTTTGCCGTCCTTGATGTCTTTTTTCTCACGGCACTTAACGCAATAACCATTAAAATCCATAGTAAATCTCCTTATGTATACTTAAAAGGTGTGTGATCCCCTATAATCTACGCCACAGCGACGCAAAGAACACTCAAGTTTGATAGTCTACAAAGCCGAGCCGTTTTTGGCAAATAAGCCACCCGCAATCAATCTCACACCAAAGCTTCCATTACCCCAGCCCCGGTTTGCATCATTCCCTGCACTCCATTACATTTGATGGCGTTGGGCATTGTGTTTTACTTGAAGTTGCCCGCAGCCGGCCTGAATGTCAACGCCCCGACGAATACGAAGGGTAGTGGGGATGGCAGCGGCCTGAAGACGCTTTTGAAAGGCGTAAACGCGCTCAACAGGCGATCCACCGTAAGGGCTGTTGGGCGTGGGGTTGAGGGGGATGAGGTTGACGTGACAAAGCATCCCTTTGAGCAAAGCAGCCAGTTCATCGGCCTGTTGGTCGCTATCATTAACCTGATCCATTAAGGCATACTCAAAGGTCACACGACGATGGGTCGTTTCGATATAGTCCCGGCAGGTTTGCATGAGCATTTTCAGCGGATAGCGGCGATTGACCGGAACCAGCGCATCGCGTAATGTATCAGTTGGGGCGTGCAGAGAAACAGCCAAGCCTACTTGCTGCGGTTCCTTCATCATCTGTCTGATGGCCGGAACCAGCCCAACGGTAGAAATGGTCATCAAGCGCGCGCCCAGACCAAAGCCTTCCGGGTCATTCAGGCGGCGAATGGCCTCCCAGGTGGCGGCATAATTTGCCAAAGGTTCGCCCATCCCCATAAAGACAATATTGCTAACGCGCTCGCCCCGGGGAGCCAACTGGCGGGCGTAGTAGAGAACCTGACTCACAATATCTCCGGCGGATAGATTGCGTCTAAAGCCCATTTGTCCGGTGGCGCAAAAGGGACAGCCCATTGCGCAACCAACTTGAGTGCTGATGCACAAGGTGCGTCGCCGGGCGTAACGCATCAGCACCGCCTCGATCTGCGCGCCGTCGGGAAAAGCAAAAAGGGTTTTTAGCGTAAAACCGTCCGATGATTTCAGCGTATCAATAGGCGTCAACAGGCTAAGATCTGCTTGTTGAGCCAATTGCGCGCGCAAAGATTTGGGCAGATTGGTCATCGCCTCAAAATCATCCACGTGGCGCTGATAGAGCCAATTCCATAGTTGTCTGGCGCGGAACCTGGGCTGGTCTAAATCGGTCAGGTAATCAATCAATTGAGATTTGTTCAAGTCTAATAAGGGCGTTTTTATCATAGTAAAGCAAGTATACCCTGATTGAGACAAGGGGACAAGGGGACAAGGGGATGGGGAGATGGGGGGATGGGGGGAAAATACCAGGGCGTGTTTAAAGAAAAAGCGCCGCAGGCAGGGGGGCTTGAGGGTATCCCCCCATTTCCCTCCCTTCCTCAACTCACTTTAAACACACCCAAAATACTACAAAGAACGAATGACAAATGACTAATGAATGGGATAAACTAAACAAAAAGATCATCGCTTGCCGGGCGTGCCCGCGACTGGTGGAATGGCGAGAAAAGGTAGCCATTGAAAAGCGGCGCGCCTGCCAAGAGTGGAATTACTGGGGCAAGCCGGTTCCCGGATTTGGCGATCCGGCAGGACGCTTGTTCATTGTGGGATTAGCGCCCGGGGCGCACGGGTCTAATAGAACCGGACGAATGTTCACCGGTGACAGTTCCGGCGATACGCTCTTTGGCGCGCTCTACCGCACTGGATTCGCCAGTCAGGCAAAGGCCTACAGTAGGGACGATGGGCTGACGCTGAAAGATTGCTTCATCACCGCCATTGGGCGTTGCGCGCCGCCCGGCAACAAACCTACGCGAGAGGAGTTGAACGCCTGCGATCCCTTTTTAGCGCAAGAGTGGTCGCTGATGCCGCAAGTGCGCGTCATTCTGGCGCTGGGAAAGATGGCTTTTGATGGTTCTGCACGCTTGCTGCGCAATCAAGGCTATGCGCTGCCGCGTTTGAAATTCAGCCACTCTTTTCTCAGTATAGCCAGAAACATAGCCTGAGTTAGCGATCATTTTTCTCCCTCACCGTAGCTTGAAAAATAAATTGGCCCGCCCCCGCAATTAAAAGCGCATCGCCAATACTTATAGCCGTGCGCTGCCAGGGAAGCGTAAGACGAATGATATCTGACAAAATCCACAATCTGGTCTCCGAACGCGCCAAGACAAGGTTCTTACTGCTTGGAGGACGAGTACGGGCTTCGACAACACGCTCTGGATGGATAAAGGAACTTGTTTCAGGCGTTACAGGCATCCAACCGCCATTGGCCGCCATAACTACCAGGTTCAAAACCAAGCCTAAAACAAATATTGGTAGTGGTAAAAAAGTAAGTGATGGAGTCCAAAACTACAGTTTTGGATTCCGCAATCATCACTTACAACTTAACCATTACCGGGTAAAGTACTCGGTTGGCAAACAGAGTTGAATATCCCCGCTGAAATCTTAGGTGTGAATATTATCTTGACTACCCGCCGGTACCGCCGCTAAAATCATTGGGCGCGCCACCAACCAGAGCGGCAACAATCAACGCGCTCAAAATAAAGACCGTCCGCGTTTTTGGGTTGCTGAGTAATTCGCTCACTGTAAGTTTGAATCTGATTAACATGATCATACCTCCTCAGATATTACTAATTTCCGAAATAGATATTCACAGTTTATCAGATTGTCTCTGACATCTCCTGGTAAAAACACTACACGAAGGCGTAAGCGCGCGCCCTACACCCGCCAAACTCGAAATCGCCTGCCAGAAAACTGCATATTTCCCGGCAGGTGACTGGCGCATCCTACTTATTGACTATCAATTGTTTATAAAGTGTTTGGGTTGTAATATCCGGGGCAATGGCAAGTTCACGCTCGAATACATCGCATAGGTCTGCGTAATGCCTTGCCAAATGATCGTATAAATCAAGTTGAGCATAAGCCTGCAAAGCGTTCCGGTGAAGGTCTTCTCTAAAATAGTCTCTTGCCAGCCCTTTATTGACCACATTGAGCGCTTCGCCGGCATCACCCTGCGCCAGCAAACGGTCACTGGCGAGTTTAAGCAGTTGCAAAAATCTGCTCTCATACGTCGCCCGGCGCGTCATCCCCCATTCTCCCAATTCAAATCCCGCCAGGAATTCGCCTTGATATAAATTTATGAGTTCCAGCCATAACACCAGCGCCTCATCCGAAGAAGCTTTTGCAGCCCGCTCAAACAATTTCTCAAACGCCAAAGCGTCACACCATTCCAGATAATGTTCATTAATCCGATAATAACCATCCTGCGCAATGATAGAATCCTGAGATTCAAAAGTGCGGTCTCGTAATCTCCGTATCATTTGATAAAAATTAGCCGAGGCTTTCTCCCGTTCTTGCTCAGGCCAAAACGCAACGCTCATCTCGCTCCGACGGCACCCTTCACGCTGACCTTCAATAAGCAAATAGGCTAAAAATTCGGGCATTTTTCGGATTCGCCCCCGTTGACTGAAGTGCTTGTACCTGCCAGTCACCACTAAAGCCGGTGGGCCAAAGGTAAAAACCTGCAAACCTGGAGAAAATATTTCCAGCTTGCTTTGCGTTTGCGCCAAAAAAAGACTGATATTATTCCTGATGTCCGCCGGGGTATCAATCCGGTATAAAAAATGAGACAAAAGCGGGCGAATTTCTGCCGCTGTCGCCCTCAACGCCGGCATCAAATCTCCCATCGTCAGGGTAAGTTTAATGGCTTTCTGCAACTGATCAAAAGCCGCTATGGATCGGACGTCAAGAAACAAACTGTATCCCCACCACAGCCGCGCTTTAGCTTGTTCCAAAATATCATTTTCTGAAAAACAGTCAATGGCTTCCGCAAACATCGCAAAACCGGCCTCGTACTCGGCCCGTACCACGTATAATTTCCCTTGCAGGGCGCAAGCCAAGCCCCGTTCAAAGGTCAATTCCACTTCAATAGCAATTTCTCTGGCTCGGTTAGCTAATTTAAGAGCCTGAACAAAGTCTTGCTGTCCGTAAAAACATTCCCCTTGCTTGATCAGATTGTATACTTCAAGAGATTGTACGCTGGCTTCCCTGGCCCATTCTATCGAGATAGCATAAGCTTCGGCTGCCAACGTATAGTCCCGACGTCCCAGATAAGCATCACCGATACCGGTCCGGGCAAATGCGCTCCGGCGAAGTGAAGCGATTTGCCTGGCAATATCCAGGCTGTCCTTGAAATACTTCAACGCCTCTCCGTAATGCCCGATAGCCAGAGACAGTACCCCCAGGCTATTCAAGGTATTGGCCAGATCATTGGCATTTCCTAATGCCTCCCAAATTCGAACAGCGCGTTTGTAGTGATGATCGGCGCCACTGATGTTGCCTAGACTCGCCAAACATACGCCTATATCGTGATGGCATACACCCACTTTATGTGTGTTCCCCAACTTCTCATGCAAAGTCAAAGCGCGACGAAAATCTGCCAGCGCTCCGGTAATATTTCCCGCCGTTCCATAGACAAGGCCACGAATTCTAATAGCGTATGCAGCAATATGATCATTCGGCCCCAAAATCTCCAATTGTATCAGGCTGTCGGAAATCAATTCCAGCGCTTCTTTCACTTGACTTGCTTGACGCAAACTATTTGCTCTACCCACTTGAGCCTCAACCGCGCCAATTAGCTCACCCTGCTTAATATATTGTTTTTCTGCGCGTTGATAAGAATCTATCGCCTGTTCGTAATCGCTCAAATGATCGGCCAATATGTCGCCTTGCAGCAGCAACAGGCGCGGACGTCGCGCCAATTCGGCCGTAGAAATTTGGTTCAGCCATTGATCCAGGGTTAAAGCGCGGCCAGTGTTGTAAAAGAAATACCCTTTCATCTCAAGCAATGAGGCCGCCTGGTCCCAGGCCTGGGCGCCAAGATACAAATTTACCGCCTCCTCAAAACGAGACCGCGCTGCCAGGAGTTGGGCCGCCTTTCTCAGCGCCCGGCGATATTCCGCTTCTTCTTCTTTTAATTTTGATTGCAAAAATTCAGCAAACAGATCGTGATATCTAAGCCTTAGACCAATCCGGGTGATAAATAAATCTCTACGCGCCAATTCCTCGAGACAACTTCCACTCTCCGTTATGTCCAGCAGTTCATCGCAGATATCAACGGTCATATCCGGCAAGACAGATGTCCATAGCAGAAAACGCTGTATTTCCGGCGGCTGTTTGTCAAAGACCTCTCTGGCTAAATAATCGTAAATCACTGTATGATCTTCGCCCAAGCGCCGTTTCAAGCCGCTGGCTATCTGGCTGATGTTGGCGCTTTGCATATGCCCGGCCAACAATACCTGAGCAATGTTGCCGTCGGTGGCTCTGGCCAGTTCTGCTGCGTCTGTTAAATCAATCTGCCGCCCAAAGCGCTTACGCATGACCCGTTGTATCTCTTCTGGATTAAAGCGCAGTTCATCCTCAGATAGGCCGGTAGCGCGCTCATCAATGAGTAAGTCGAGAATCTGGCTTGTTTCTAAGGTCATCCCCCCTCTGGCGGCCATTATCACAATGCTGGTTTCGGGCAATTGCTCCAACAAGTTGTTCATTGCCAATGTCATACCGGCGCTAATGGCCTTGTGGTAATCATCAATAATGATGATATGCGGGCCAACAGAAGCCAGCGCATCTGCAATTCGGCGAATGCTGGCTTGGGTGTCGCCACGCTCAATTAGTTGAAATAAAGGGGAAGGGTCAAGTTCACGGAAGCGGTCAGTAATACCGTGCGCCAGAAGGGTTAGAAAAGAAGTGGGGTCTCGGTCGGCTGCTTCCAGCGAACACCAGCAGACCGGCAGATCGGTTGTTTGAGCAAAATCGGCCAAAAGGATAGATTTGCCATAGCCGCCGGGGGCGTAGACGGTTATCAGCCGCTGTTCTGCGGCAATAAATTCGGCCAGTTTATCCAATAAACGAGGCCGCCGATGAATCAAATTTGAAATGGGTAAGCGAATTCGATCATCAAGCGCCATCAATTTCCTCCGGGTTTATATCACCCTTCAAATTGAATCCCCATCATGATACAGGGCTGTTCAGTTCTAAAAAGCAGAGGCGCAAACATCAGGTGCGATGCACTTAACGCATTGTCTTCTCTTGCAATTTACTGCGTAAAATAAGTTAATTTTGCCTTGTAAGGCGGTGCGAAAGTGCATTGCACCTACTCTGTACGGAGAACTGAACAGCCCTGAACAAATGACAAAGGACAAAGGACGAATGACTAATATAAGCATTCCTGTTGCGGAACCGATGCTGAAGGGCAGAGAACTTGAATACATCTCAGATTGCATTACCAGCGGATGGGTGTCTTCAAAAGGGAAGTACGTCAACCGCTTCGAGCGCAATTTCGCCGAATTTTGCGGAGTGAAGCGCGGTATTGCCACCTTCAACGGCACCATTGCCCTGCATTTGGCGCTGGCGGCGCTGAACATTGGCCCTGGCGACGAGGTAATTGTGCCCACGCTCACTTTTGTAGCTACCGCCAATGCCGTCGCTTACACCGGCGCAACGCCCGTATTTGTTGATTCAGAAGCGGAAACGTGGAATATTGACCCCAAAGCCATCGAGGACGCCATCACGCCGCGCAGTAAAGCCATCATTCCGGTTCACCTCTACGGCCATCCTGCCGATATGGATCCCCTCCTGGAAATTGCCAAAGCGCATAACCTGATTGTCATAGAGGATGCCGCCGAAGCGCACGGCGCGCGCTACAAAGGCCGTCCTGTCGGGTCGCTGGGAGATGCGGCTATTTTTAGTTTTATGGGCAACAAAATTATCACCACCGGCGAAGGCGGTTTGATTGTCAGCAACAACAAAGAACTGACCGAGCGCGCCTTTTTCCTGCAAAATCACGCGCGTTACGCCGGAAATCCCTACTGGCATACGGAAATTGGCTTCAACTATCGAATGACCAACCTGCAAGCTGCGCTGGGCGTGGCGCAACTGGAACAAATTGATGACTTCATCGCCATCAGACGCAAGAATGCGGCGTATTATATGGAACGCTTGAAAAATATTCCCGGTCTCACGATGCCCCCGGAAGCGGAATGGGCGGAAAACGTCTATTGGATGTTCGCTCCGCTCATCGAGCCGGAGTTTGGCGTGGAACGAGACGCTGTAATTGAAAAGTTGCGTCAAAAGGGCATCGAAAGCCGCCCCTTCTTTTATCCCATCCACACAATGCCAATGTACGCTACCGGTCAATCGCTCCCCATCGCCGAAAGCCTTGCCGCGCGCGGCATCAATCTTCCATCCGGAACCACACTCACCACCAAGCAAATTGATTTTGTATGCGACGCGCTAAAAACAATGCAAAAAGACAGTGAATAGTGAATAATGAATAGTGAAAAATGCAAAACGTTTTTCGCCATTCACCATTCGCCATTCACCATTCGCCATTCGCCATTCACCATTCGCCATTCGCCATTCACCATTCGCCATTATGAGAATTGCTATTCTGACTTATGAAAGCCACCAATCTAATCTGATGACCCATCGCTTGCTCACCGAGTTTCCGGGGCAGGTGGTGGGCATTATGCGCTCTGATGTAATTGTTGCCGGTAAGAATACCTGGCAAAGTATGTGGTTTTTGTTGAAACGCACCGGGCTGGGTTTTGTGTTTCGTAAGGGCATGGAAATTATTTTAAGCCGGGTTGCGGCTTCGCTGAACAAGACGCAATTGCCGCCGCTGAAACATCTGGGCCAGGAGTTCGACGTGCCGGTAGTTCAGGCCAAAAATATCAACGCCCCCGACTCGCTGGCAACGCTGGCAAGCTGGCAGCCCGACTTGATCATTTCGGTTTACCTGAATCAGTTGATCAAGAAAAAGATCATCGAAATGCCCCCCAAAGGCGTTATCAACGTGCATCCCGCCCTTCTGCCTCGCAACAGGGGATTGTTCCCCTACTTTTGGGCCTTGGCCAATGGCGACGCCGAAACAGGCGTGACCGTTCACTGGGTTGCGCCCAAATTTGATACCGGCGAAATTTTGGTGCAGCGCCCTTTGCCCATCGAAGCGGAGGACACTGTGATTTCGCTGGCGCGCAAAAGCGCAGAACTGGGCGCCAACTTGCTGGTTGAGGCGCTAACCCTGATTGAAACGGGCAATCCGCCTTATTTGCCTCAGAACCCGGAGCAAGCCACATACCATTCCTGGCCCACCCCCGCCGACGCGCGCCGCTTCAAACAGCGCGGCCGCCGTTACGGCTCACTTGCGGAAACGTGGAAGGATTTGACGGAATGAAAACATCAATCATCTTACCAACCTATAACGAACGCGAAAATATTACCGAACTAATTCAGGCTATCCACGCGGTAATGGATTCCTGGGACTTTGATTATCAGATGGTCATTGTAGATGACAACAGCCCCGACGGAACCGCCGAGGCCGTGCGCAAAAACTTTGGGGAGGACGAGCGCGTTGTTTTGCACGTCCGCAGCGAAGGCCGCGGCTTGGCGACGGCTATTCGCTACGGCATCGAGCGGGCAGAGGGAGAAGTTATTGTCTGTATGGATACCGACTTCAACCACGATCCGGCGATGATTCCACAGATGGTTAAATTTCTGGAATTTTACGATATGGTGATTGGCTCCCGCTTTGTGATGCGCGGGGGGATGGAAGACCGTTTCCGACAACTTGCCAGCGCAGTTTATAATCTGGGCATCCGCGTTCTTTTTAGAACCCCCGTTCACGAGAATTTGAGTGGTTTCTTTGCCATGTCGCGCCAGCAATTGCTTTCGATGAATTTGGATGAGATTTTCTACGGTTACGGCGATTATTTCATTCGCCTGATTATGGTCGTCTGGCAGCGAGACTACAAAATGCTGGAAATTCCTGTTTTTTATCGTCTGCGGATGCATGGACACAGCAAAACGCAATTCCTGTCCACCCTCATCGAGTACACCCGCGCCCTTATCTCTTTACGCATTAAGTTGTGGCAAGGGCGAATGAAATAAAGCCTTCCAGATTGGACAAAATTAACCTTCTGGGTTAAACTCCACAAGTTGATTTTTAATCTGAATAGTAGGAGGAAGTAAATTGGCAAACATTAAATCAGCCAGGAAACGGGCGCGACAAAACGAAAAACGGCGTATGCGAAATCGGTATTACAAGACTACGGCTCGTGGCTATGTAAAAAAGGCCAGGGAATTAATTGACGCTGGTCAGCTCGATGAAGCCGAGGTTGCTGTTGTGGACGCCACTCGGGCGCTTGATACCGCCGCAGGGAAAGGCATTATTCACAAAAATAACGCCTCTCGCCGAAAATCACGCTTAACGCTGCACCTGAACAAAGCTAAAGCGCAGGCGTAGAGAGAGAATCTCTGAACAGTGCAAACTAAAAAAGCATCTATTCTGGCGTAGTATACCTGTCAGAATAGATGCTTTTTTCTCATTGACCGCTGACCGCTGACGGTCAGCGGTCAAACGTATTAAAATCATAAGTGTCAACTTAAGGGAAATGTTGCGCCTTAAAAGCCCCGCCCCCAAAGGGGGGAGAAAAACGCGCAAAACTTCCCCCTTGGGGGGTTAGGGGGGGGCAGTTTACACTTAAGGAGGGGCGGACATAACATAATATTCAAGTGATAGATAGCTCAATTATCTAAAAGCCACCCGTCGGATTCGAACCGACGACCTGCTCATTACGAATGAGCCGCTCTGCCATTAGCCAGTTATTACCTTTGGACAGCAACAAATTAACATTGGGTATGCGCGATATCAGATGAAGTTGTTCCAAAAAAAACGGGTAGTGGTAAAAAAGGGTAGTGGTAAAAAAGTAAGTGATGGAGTCCAAAACTACAGTTTTGGATTCCGCAATCATCACTTACAACTTAACCATTACCAAAAAACGCTTAGTGGGCGATACTGGACTCGAACCAGTGGCCTCACGGATGTGAACCGTGCGCTCTAACCAACTGAGCTAATCACCCGTTTTCCAAATTTAACGGAGCAGATTATAACATCTCCCTCTTGTTCTGGCAATTTATTAGTGATTCACTCACCACATCAAAAAGTGATCATTCTTCCTTGCCAAGCCAATCGAAATAGCTCTCTAACATCAAGCGAAAAAGCGGCGCGGCTTCTTTTGAGCCTTCGCCGGCGTTTTCCAGCATCACAACAATAACAATTTCAGGAATATCGGCGGGGGAATACCCGATGAACCAGGCGTGGGGAGCGTCAATGCCTGTTTCGGCGGTGCCGGTTTTGCCAATGATGGTGTACTCAATTCCGGCAAAAGCTTCGCGGGCGGTGCCGCGCTTGCCATGCGCTACGCCAAAAAGCGCGTTTTGAATAATTGCCCAATTTTCCGGCGAAACCGGGATTTGATTCACCTGCTCCGGGCGAAAAAATTGATCGCCACTGTCGCGGGAACTGAGTTGCTGCACAATCTGCGGGCGATACAGTAATCCATCGTTGCTCACCACTGCCATCATTTGGCTAACTTGCAAGGGCGTTGCCAGCGTATATCCTTGTCCAATAGCCATATTCACCGCGTCGCCATCGAAAAACGCCTCGCCCAACGTCTCCATCTTCCATTCATTATCGGGAACCACGCCGCCGGTTTCGTCAACGCCCTGAATGCCGGTAGGCTGCCCAAAGCCAAAAGCGCGCGCCATTTCCGGCAGCAGCGCAGGGTCTTCTCTGTGCAACGCCAGCCCCACTTCGTAAAAAACCACATCGCAACTTTGGGTCAGGCCGTCTTTTAAGTTGATGTGACCGTGCCCCGTTTCCAGCCAGCACTTTTTGGGGAAATTTTCACCCAAACCATCCCAGGTTCCGGAACAGTAGAACTCTCTGTCCGGCGACCAGCCTAATTTTTCCATAGCCGCTGCTATGCTGACAATCTTGAACAGTGACGCCGGTGGATAGGCCCCCTGCGCCGCGCGATTCACCAGCGGGCGATCTTCGTTGTTAAGCAATTGCGACCAGGTTTCGGCGTTAATGCCCGCCGCAAAATCATTGGAGTCGAAACGCGGATAAGACGCCATTGCCTTGACAAAGCCGGTGGGCTCCATCACCACAATGGCCCCACGCCGCGCCCCCAGAATCAGCTCGGCCTGTTGTTGCAATTGGGTATCGATAGAGAGCGAGATATTTCCGCCGGGGCTGGGTTGAGCCGACGCTACTTCGGCCATTGTTTCCCCTGTCGGCGAAATGGTCAGCAGTTTAGCGCCGCGCTTGCCCGCCAAAAAGGCTTCGCCCCACCCTTCTACGCCGGTAATCCCCACCAACTCATCGCCGTTATACCCTTGCGCGCGATAAGCTTCGGCCTGCGAGGCCGGAATACCGCCCAACGTGCCCACAAGATGCGCCCCCGTTTCCTCCTGCGGGTACACACGCAACGGATGCGGACGACGCTCAACCCCGGGCATCGCCGCCAGAAGGTCAAGATACACTACGCTGGTATCAAAATCAATATCGCCCACAGGAACAAACCAATCAGGCGGGGCAGTTACAATTTTCTCTTCAATTTCTGCGGCGTCCACGCTCACAATGGGCGCAAGCTGCTCAATGATCTCTTGCCTGTCTGAATCCGGGATCAACGCCGGTACCACGCCAACGGTGATGACTTGCTCGTTAGAGGCTAAAATTTGTTGCTGCACATCCAGAATATCGCCGCGTTCAAGCTGCTCCTCCAACAGCGCCAGAGTCACACCGCGGCCCAATTGCGGCAGGATCAGCGTAGGCTGCCAATCAATTGCCCATTGCCCTTCCTCAAAACGAAGGCTCATTACGTGCTCGGCATCCAGCGCGCCAAAAAGGGCGGTTTGCCATTGACTGTGGAAGGTGGCTGTAGCCTGAGGACCATCGGCCAGCAACGATTGAAGTTGCGCCTGAACATTAACAGCGGTGGATTGTCTGGCAGCATTTTGGTAAGCGGCAGCAAATTGTCCGCTGCTAATCCGCCGGCGAGAGGAAGCGTTGAGAAGCCGGTGCATCGCTGTAAAATCGCCGCGCTGCCAGGCTTGCAAATACGCTTGCGCAATGCCATCGGCAGAGGGAAGCGGCGTGGGTGTGGGGATCAGCGTGGGCGTGGGTGTTGGCCTCACCCCCAACGAAGAAGGCAACTGCTCCAGCGCTCCCACTTCGCCCGATTTCGGCGCGCCGCAACCGGCCACCGCCAGCGACGCCAACACTGCTTTGATAAAGGCTCTGCGAGAAAAGTTATTGAAGGCCATAGTTGAAATTATATCACCAACAGAGCAGATTTACGATTTACGAGTGACGATTTACGAATTATGGTTGAGGATGATAAAATAAGCCCAAGCAAATGACCAACAACAGATGAGTATCATCCAGAGAGTTAGCCAATGACTAAAAAACAAACGCACTCTATAATCAAAGAACCTGCGGTTGCTTACGCCCGTACCACCCAAATCCCTACTTTTTTTGGAAAACCGATGCTAACAGGGCAATTTGAGGTTGATGTTGATAATACCGTCCCTGCCGACACCCCCACGCTTTTTTACAGCCACCAAAATGGCTCAATTTGGGTGGGAAATTCTGTTATCTGGCTGCGTTCTTTGCAAAACGAATCCGTTGACCTGATTTTTGCCGATCCTCCTTACAACATCAAAAAAGCTGAATGGGATACATTTGAATCGCAACAAGCTTATGTTGATTGGTCTTTACAATGGATAGAAGAAGCAGCGCGCGTCTTGAAACCGGATGGTACGCTCTACGTTTGCGGATTTTCTGAAATTTTGGCTGACATAAAATTACCGGCGTTGCGCTTTTTCAAAGGCTGCCGTTGGATAGTTTGGCATTATAAAAACAAGGCCAATCTTGGTTCAGATTGGGGGCGTTCTCACGAAAGTATCTTGCATTTCAGAAAAAGTAAAAATTTTAAGTTCAACATTGATGACGTTAGAATTCCTTACGGAAGCCACACACTTAAGTACCCCGAACATCCGCAGGCTGAAAGCAGTCAATACGGAAAAGGCAAGCAACGCATCTGGCGTCCTCATCCCAGAGGCGCCAAACCAAAAGACGTTATTGAACTACCCACCATCAACAATAGTATGCCAGAAAAAACACCGCATCCCACCCAAAAGCCTGAAGAACTCTTGAGAAAATTTATTCTGGCCTCTTCTAACCCCAACGCTCTGGTGATAGACCCTTTTTTAGGTTCTGGAACTACCGCCGTAGTAGCCGAACAGTTAGGGCGCAAATGGATGGGATGCGATTTGTCGCCAGAATATTGCCAATGGGCTGCCGAAAGAATTGAACGCGTAGAAGCCTGGACTGTAGAAAAATGGATTGAGTATGACCTAAAAAACGCCCGACAAAGGAAGTCTATTCGATGACTACAATAACCCTGCGCGATTTACAAACATCGGTAAAAGACACTGACGCCTTTGATCAGTTGTCGGATTATTTTACCATCGGCCATAGTTTCTTGTCCCTTTGCGAAGATATGAAACCCACCCGCATCATTTCTCCAAATAGCCACAACTACGTATTTTACCAGTACAATGAGGATTATAAGCACAAAATCACGCGCCCATTGAACACCGACCTGTTTTTTGAAACCGCTTCCGACTTCAAAACAGCTTTTGAACGATTTATTGACTTTCTAAACGACCTCAAAAAACTGCAATTGTCTATTGCCAATACCGCCGATAAACGAAGTTATCTGGCGTCAAATGAACTCAACAAAGTAATTTACACTATACAACAAAGCATCGGTTCTATTGGCGATTCTTTTGAAAGCCCCAATCAATCTCGAAAGCGGATAGGCCAACTCTTTGAATCGCTCATCCATCTAATCATTCAGGAAGTTGGGCTGAAATGTGAATCACGCACACTCAGCGTCCCTCTGCCCGATCATCCAGATTACAAAATGTCTTACCAGCTAGACCTGGTTTTTTCTCGAAACAAGGCAGTCATCACCTCAGAAAACAAATTCATCCATCCCTCTGAAGTCGTCGGTTCGGTCAAAACTACCAGCAAAGACCGAATTGATAAAATCTTCCTCGATAAATATATGCTGACTAAATTGTTAGGCCGCGACATCCCTGTAGTTGCCATCTTCTTGCACGATGTCCAACGCGCCCGTCGAGGAAAAAGTATTTTTGGAATCAACTCCACCTTCAAAAGTAATCACTTCTTGGGATACACGCTTGCTTTGAACAGACTGGATGGCGTTTACTACGTTGATCCCAGACCCATAATGACAAACAATCCACAATTGCGCGAAGAAATACGCGATTTTCAACAATTTCTGACGCGAGATTTATGGGCGTTGACAACATAGACTAAAGTAAACTGACCGGATCAATATCGACTTTCCAGCCCAATGGAAGGGGAACCGGTCCCAACACTTGCGAGGGGTTGGGGGCGCGAAGCAAAATTTGCCAGCGATATTTAGAGCGGATGCGCTGCACATAAGTGGGCGCGGGACCAATGACCTCAACAGCGGGGAAACCCTGCTGGGCCACCCACAAACGCAAGCGATCAGCCATCTCCTGAGCGGCGGCTTGCGATTTTTCCTGACCGTGGGCGCTATAGGTCAAACGCGCCAATCGCTTGAAGGGAGGGTAGCCCTGCTCATAGCGAAAGCGAAGTTCGTCCCCGTAAAAACTCAGGTAATCGTGTTCGGCGGCGGCGAGCAGGGCGGGTTGTTCAGGCGTGTAGGTCTGCACAATCACGCGCCCGCCCAAGGGGCTGCGTCCCGCGCGTCCGGCTACTTGCGTCAATATCTGAAAAGTGCGTTCGGCGGCGCGAAATTCCGGCAGATAAAGGGCGGTATCGGCGGAAATGACGCCTACCAGCGTCACCAGAGGCAGATCCAAGCCTTTGGCGACCATCTGCGTACCAATCATCACGTTGGCGCGACCTTCCACAAAATGCTGCAAAAAAGTATAGTGACTGCCTCGCCGGCGGGTAGTGTCCTGATCCAGTCGAATGGGGCGGGCGTAGGGAAATCTGCGGCGCAGAGCGGCTTCAACGCGCTCTGTACCCAGACCAAAGTATTTAATTCGCTTGCCGTGACATTCCGGGCAGGTTTGGGGAACGCCGCTGCGATAGCCGCAATAATGACAGACCATTTGCTGATTGGGCGCGTGGTAGGTCAAGGTAGTATCGCACTGAGGACACGCCATCACGTAACCGCAATCTCTACAGTTGACAAAAGTAGCCGTCCCCCGCCGGTTGAGAAAGAGAATCACCTG
>DUEH01000090.1 GCA_011192195.1 Chloroflexota bacterium
TTGCCGAAGACATCGGCGCCGACGCCTATTGCCGCGACGCCGCCGTAGCCGTTGACACCGCCAAGAAGTTTATGACAATTAAAAAGCAGTGAATAATGAACAATGAATAGTGAATAATAATCTCCAACTATCCAATCTCTAATCTCGACCAACAAGGGACAAATGACAAATGATCAATGACAAAGGACAAGCCCTGATTGACCAAATTTTGGAAGAAGATGGATTTATGGTACTCGATGGCGGGATGGGTACGCTGCTTATGCAAGCCGGTCTTGACCACGGCAATCCTCCGGAAGAATGGAATGTCATCCACCCGGATCGCATTAGAGCCATCCACAAAGGCTATATCGAAGCTGGAGCGCGGCTTATTCTGACCAACACCTTTGGCGGAACGCGATTTCGGCTCAAACTGCATAACCTGCAAGACCGGGGCGCCGAATTGAACCGCGCAGCGGCTCAACTTGCCCGCGCCGAAGCTGACGCCGCCTCGCGCCCGGTCATTGTGGCCGGTTCGATGGGTCCAACCGGCGAAATGCTTGAGCCTTTGGGCGAAATGACCTTTGACGAGGCCAAAGCCGCCTTTGCCGAGCAAGCCGCCGCCCTGGCAGAAGGCGGCGCGGACATCCTCTGGATCGAGACAATGAGCGCTCTGGACGAAGTGCAAGCTGCCGTTGAAGGCGCGCGCTCTGTCTGCGATTTGCCCCTCGCCGCGACGATGACCTTTGATACCAACGGCCACACGATGATGGGCGTTAGCCCGGTCGCTGCGCTGGAAACGCTGAGTACCTTTAATCTGCTTGCCCTGGGCGGCAACTGCGGCAACGGTCCCGCCGAAATCGAGGGCGTCATCAGCGCTATGCGCCAGGCCGATCCCGAAGTTATCCTTATTGCCAAAGCCAACGCCGGCCTGCCGCGCTGGGTAGGCGATGATCTTGTCTACGACGGCACGCCCGATGTAATGGCCGATTACGCCGTCCGCGCGCGTGATCTGGGCGCAAAATTGATCGGCTCTTGTTGCGGCAGTACGCCCGGTCACATCAAATCTATGGCCGAAGCTCTGGCAAATACGCCGGTTGGCGAAGCGCGGGTTGCGGCTACAGAGGCCGATGTGCCTGAACAAGAAGCAAGAAACTCTCGTCGCAGCCGTCGGCGCAACAAACGAGGCTGAGGGAACGTGCAAATATAAAACCCCGTAAGAGGAGTCAAAAAGTGTACTTTTCGACTCTTGTAAGGGAGTTGGCCGCTTTTGGCGGTAAAGAGGAAAAAAGGAAATGAGAAGACGATTTAACGTAGTCATTCCAAAAGATGATGGCGGGGTTGAAGTTCACCCTATGAAGGAGTGGCTTCGCCAGCATCCTGAGAAAATTCCATCGGGAATGGATACCAAAGAAAATACATCACATCAGCTTCGTAATAATCTCAACAGGCTGGGATGGAAAGTTCAGGAAACGGATACCGAAGTCCGGCTAATCCCACCAGATTCGGAATCCGTGACAGAAATCGTTAAGGTATTAGGTGGTGCAGATGATGAAGTCGAAGAAGATGAGAGTCCAATTTTCAGATTGGAGTATCAACTTCGGGACTTCTTGGCAGAAAACATTCAAACAATCACGCTTAATGGGAAAAAATTAAAGCTTTTTATAGATTCAACGGGTCGAGACGGAATTGAATACCCTACGGCGGTAGGGATGATTGATATTCTTGCCGTTGATGAAGAAGAAGCATTTTATGTGTTTGAGCTAAAACGGGGCAGGGGGAGTGACAAGGTTGTCGGACAAGTAACAAGGTATATGGGTTGGGTATCAGATACCATTGGAAAAGGGAAGGAAGTGAATGGTGTCATCGTTGCCAAAACCATAGGGGATAGATTGAGATACTCGGCTTCCGTAGTCCCGAAAGTATATTTGTTTGAGTACCAAGTGGAATTCCACCTCAAAGAAGCAAATGCAATCAACGGTTAACAATGCAAATCACTCGAATTAGTAAGCAGGGTTTTTTATTAAGAACGTAACTGCCTAGATTGATGGATGATAGAACACGGAATAACATAGATTACAGGGGGCAACTCAGGTTTTTAAAATATTTTTCAGAAAAATTCGTGTAAATCTGTACGATCTGTGTCATCTGTGTTCTATCCAATCTGCGACTGAGTAGATATTTAAGAACGCAAAATTGCAAGGGGACAACAATGCAAACCATCATCAGTTCAAAAACCAAAACTGTCATCATTGGCCCGGATCGCCCCTTCACCATTATCGGCGAGCGCATCAACCCCACCGGACGCAAATTACTGGCCGCCGAAATGGCTGCCGGCGATTTCAGCCGCGTAGAAAGCGACACCATCGCCCAGATAGCGGCGGGCGCGCACATTCTGGACATCAACGCCGGTATCCCCCTGGCCGACGAGCCGGAAATAATGGCTCAGGCCATCAAACTGGTTCAATCCCTCACCGATGCGCCTGTCTGTATCGATTCCTCGATGGTGGCGGCCTTGCAGCGCGGTCTGGAAGTAGCGCAGGGTAAGGCGCTGGTCAACTCTGTCACCGGCGAAGATGAACGCCTGGAAGCGGTGCTGCCTTTGGTAAAAAAGTACGGCGCGGCGGTCATCGGTATTTCTCACGATGAAACCGGCATTTCCGAAGACCCGGAAGTGCGCTTTCTGGCAGCCAAAAAAATCGTTGAACGAGCGATGGATCACGGTATCCCCAGAGAAGACGTAATTATTGACCCGCTGGTGATGCCGGTGGGCGCGGTGCGTTACGGCGGCCAACAAGTATTTTCCATCCTGCGGCGCGTGCGAGAAGAATTGGGCGTCAACTCCACTTGCGGCGCCAGCAACATCTCCTTTGGCCTGCCTAACCGGGAAGCGCTGAATATGGCTTTTCTGGCAATGGCTATCAGCAACGGTCTAACCTCTGCCATCACCAACCCCATCAAGCCGGAACTAAAACAAACCATTCTGGCCGCCGACGTGATGATGGGCAACGACGAAAACTGTCTGGAGTGGATACAGGCCAATCGCCAACCGTCTGAATCGGGCGCGGGTGAAGGGCGCAGTCGCCGCACTCGCCGCCGTCGAGAACGACAGGCCAAATGACGAATGACGAATGACCAACGACGAGTGACGAATGACAACGGGCTTCATCATTTGCGGCGCATTGGCCCGCGAAGTATTGGACATCATCGCCAAACACGGCTGGGATGCCGAAGTAGTTGGCGTTTCCGCATTGCACCACCTGCGTCCTGAACGCATTGCGCCCAATGTGGAAAAACGTATCCTGGAATTACGGGACAAGTACGAGCGTCTTATTGTGGTCTATGGCGACTGCGGTACTTATGGCGCGCTGGATGCGGTTTTGGAGCGGCACAATATCCAGCGGATTGCCGGGCCGCATTGCTACGAAATGTATGCCGGAAAACGCTTTGAACAGTTGATGGCAGAAGAAACGGGAACCTATTTTCTGACCGATTTCCTGGTGCGAAAATTCAAAGGAACGGTAATCAAGGGAATGGGGCTGGATTGCTTCCCGGAATTGAAGAGCGTCTATTTTCGTAATTACACGCGCCTGGTCTACCTGTCCCAAAATGGCGACCTGCAACTGCGTGAACAGGCGCAGGAGATTGCCGATTATCTGGAACTGCCGCTGGAAATTCGGCATACCGGCTACGGATTGCTGGAAGAACGTTTGTTAAAATTGATGTAAGCATCCCCCTCTTGTTCCCAAACTCTGTTTGGGAACAAGAGGGGGATGCTTACAAACTGATGCAGGAACTATTACGTGTCATTCCTTGATCAACTCAAACAATTATTTGCTTCTCCTTCTCCTCCCGCTTCCGAGCCGCTTGATTTTTCCTACAGCCCTGAACACACCCTCACCATTCCTACGCTGGTGGTCAGCTACTTCCCAACGACGCCAGATGCTCGAATTGACCGCGCCATCACCGGCGATGTGGATGCGCGCCTCGATACCATTCGACAGCACACGCGGCAGACCACCACCCGCGCGCTAGAGAGTCTGGAACAGGGCAGCATCTATCACGGCTACAAAAACCCCGCAGCTCAACCCAGCTTGCGTTATGAAATTGTTGATACGCTTGAATTTTTAGAGCCTTTGCCAACCTGGCGCAAGCGTGGACACCGCGTAGCAATGAGCGATTATAACGCCATTATGCAGCAAATTGACATAAAAGAGTGGGTGGAATCGCGCGGCGTCAAGGAAGTGTGGCTGTGGGGTTATCACGGCGGAGTGATTGACCTGTGGGAATCGAATATGGCCGGGCCGTTCGGCGACATCAGCAATAGCGACCGCGACCCCACCGATTTGCCGGTGTTGAGCAAAACCTACACCGTCTACCACTACAACTACGGGCGCGGCGTTTCTGAGGCGGTGGAAGACCATATCCACCAGATCGAGGCGGTGCTGCGTTACGTTGACCAGCGCCTCTTCTGGGATAAATTCGTTGGGCGGACGGGCGAAGGGCGCTGCGGGTGGGCGCATTATCCCCCCAACGCCAAACACGATTATGACTGGGCCAATTCCAATTACGTTTGGACAGACATTGAGGACTGGCGGCCCGATGGCAGCGGCGAGAAGAAACGCCTCAACTGCCATCGCTGGAACTGCGATAGTCTGACCTGGTTTATCTACTGGATGCAAAATCTACCCGGAGCCAACAACGCCTTGAGCTACCAAGACCGCTCCCTGAGCAATTGGTGGACATTCATCGGTGATTTTGATGGCGCAATGGCTGCCGGGTTAAAGTTGGCGAATAAAGTTTTATAAGATTTGCAAAAGACGCAAAATATGCTATGATTTTGGCGTGTCTCCTTGTTTCCCCTTGTATCTCCTCGTTCCCAAACTCTGTTTGGGAACGAGGAGATACAAGGGAAACGGAGAAATTCTACATTTTACACTTTGAATTTTGCATTTTCCATGCGGGTATAGTTCAGTGGTAGAACGCAACCTTCCCAAGGTTGATGTCGGGAGTTCGAGTCTCCCTACCCGCTTTAACGCAAAAGCGCAGTCCTGTTACGGACTGCGCTTTTTGCATTCCCTCTCACCGTGGCGAATTTGCGAATGGTGAATAATAAATCAGATTCGCCATTCGCTATTCGCAAATTCGCCATTCCGGTTTATCCGGGTCAGTCTTCAATAAATTTTATACTGGCGTCAACCGGCAAATTCAAGCCGGCCACAATCTCAACTGCTTTTATGATTCCTACCGGAACCGGGCAAGCGGTATGATAGCAGTGTTCGCTACTTAAGCGCAATGTTTTAGGGCCTTCGTCTCTAAAGGATATTTCCTGAAAAGGGTCAACTTCGCCCAGGTCTTCCACCAAACGCTCAATAGCGTCACATTCGCTGTCAACGAAAAGGGCGCATTTGGAGCTGTTCATCGTGGCTTCAACTATGGAGTTCATACCGCAAGCGCCTGCAAAGATTTCTACTTTTGCCATTTGTTTTACCTAATCTGGACAAGCCAGAGCCAAAAAGGGATTATTGAACTGCGAAGACGCAAAGAGCGCAAAGAAAAAGCTTTAAAACTTAGCGTACTTCGCAGGGCTGTTCAGCTCTGCGGTTATGTGTCATTGCGAGGCGCATTTTGCCGAAGCAATCCCCACATTGCAGGCCGGAGATTGCTTCGTTCCTCGCAATGGCACGCGCAGAATCTTTAGAACTGAACAGCCCTGGCGTACTTCGCGTCTTCGCGGCAAATTTTCTTGCGCGTTGCACAAGGAATCAACGGTAAGCGCCTAATCTATTTCCAGACCAGGCTGGAAATAAAATAATTGTTGAATTGGCGAATAGTTAATGAACTACGCTGATAACGTTAACAATTAACCAATTAACCAATTCACAAATTAGTTATTTATTTCCAGGATCGACAATTTTTTGTCGATAGAAAAACCTTAAGACGCTATGGATTGCCGATAAAATTCAATGTTGCCGGTCCTATCAGCGCCATTTGATCATCTTGCGCCTGGAAGTTGGTAGCAGTCTGCATAGCGGTCAAAAATTGCGTTTCCTGCGCCATTACAGGGTCGGAATTATCGTTCGTTTTGTGGTAGTGGACAACAATAAAATAATGGTGTGAGAAAAGTTTTCTACACCATCATTGGTCTTGTGAACACCGCTCCTATTTTCATATCCCCGAAATTATACGGTTTTTAATCTGATTGACAAAACCAAGTTGAAATTTCTTAAACTTAGCGGTGTTTTTTTGTGAGGCGACAATTATTGGGTATGTATTGAAGCGTTAATTGAGAGCAGAATTTGCAGAATAACAAGAATTTGGGAGATGGCAATGAGACTATGCAGCTTTCGGTAGTAGTGACCCTTGAAGATGGCAATCGCTGCGTTTTTGCCGGCGCCGGAGTGGCCATCACCGTTGACGGCAAGCGGGTCAATTATTCCTGCTTCGATGGCGGCGTGTTGGTGGGCGAGCCGGATATGTCGGGCGAGGTGTGCCCCATCGCGTACAGCGCCAGCGATTATCCCAAAAGCGCGGATGACCTGAGCGTGGATTCCCGCTTAACGTATGCGGGAATGACAGGGGGTTGAACGGTTACAAATTATGTGGCGTGGGAAGCTGCAGCCCTAAAAGAATTAATTTCACATGAGCGCCTTTCATGGAGCAAATATATTGGAAAGAGATCATGCCCAAAAATCATAATCCTGCCTCAGACCTTCGAGGCGCCGGACGTTTAACGATAGACGCCATTAAAGGTGTTACCGACTTGGTAGAAGCTATGCATCACACTATCACCGGTTTTGGTGGACTACCTGAGGGGTCAGGACAACAACGAACAACAGGTATCACGGGAATGGTTTATCGAAACATCCGCGCAGCGTCAGGATTGGTGGGCAGCGGTATCGATGCTTTGCTGGACAAACTCACCCTGATTATCGAAGAGAAGGAATCTTCCCCCGAACGTGAAGCCGTGTTGGCTGCGTTAAATGGTGTGTTCGGCGATCATCTTGCAGATAAGGAAAACCCGCTTGCCATTCCCATGCAATTGCGTAAGAATGGCAAAGCAATGACTATGGAAGACCAAACACTTTCCGAATCAATACGACAATCTAAGGGGAAAATCGTCTTAATGGTGCATGGGTCTTGTATGAATGATTTACAATGGAGCGCCCTATAATTTTTCATTCTTCAAAATTACTCATTCGACAAGAAACACGCCCGAATACAGGATGTTTCTAGGTAGTAGGCCAGCCCTGAAGAATACTTTTTTTTTGCACAAATTATGGGGGAGACAGAGTTGGTTCTGACCTGATCAGGCTTCAAAAGGGCTACAATATCAGATTTTCTGACCAGAAGGGATGTTCCTTTAGCAAGATTTTTTTGAAAAAACGGTTGAGGAACA
>DUEH01000091.1 GCA_011192195.1 Chloroflexota bacterium
GGCGGTCTTTTGTGTTTCCCGATATTATACCACGTTTTCAGCAAACGCTGCCGGATGGAAAGGGGGCAGAACAGGGTCAGAAACCCGTCGCCTGGCCTACGTATTGGGGAATTATCCCAAATACTTGCTCAGGTCTACTTCCTGATAGCGCACGCGCGTACCGTATTCACGGCGTTCTCTTTTGTAGGTGGCGTCGATGCCAATTTTGGTGTGGATGCCCCGATTGTCGGCGGTGGGATCCATTTCGTGGCCTTGAGCAAAGGGGACGGTGAAGATGTCCAGTCGCCAGTCTACCCGATTGGTCAGCGCCCAGAAAATGTCTGCCGGGTCGTAAATGTTCACGTCCTGATCAACTACAATGACTTGTTTGATGTTGACGTGGGCGGTCATTGCCGCTAAAGCCAGATTTTTGGCTTGACCGGGGTTATCGCGCCGGCATTGCACAATGGCGGAAAATCCGTTGCCGTAAGGAGGAATGTGAACCGCCACGTCTTTGTTGATGTGTTTGAGAAATTTCAGCAAAAGCGGTTCGCGGGGGAGGACGTTGCCAATGTAGATATGTTCGTTCCAGCCGGGGATGATGGTCTGGTAGATGGGATTGTTGCGCCAGCAGATGGCGCTTACTTCAAAGGTGGGGCTGTCCCACAATTCGCCGTGATAGCCGTGAAACTCGGCCAGGGGGCCTTCGGGTTTGGTTTTGGCGGGCTGGATGTAGCCCTCGATGACGATTTCGGCTTCGGCGGGGATGTCCACGTCAATGGTCACGCCCCGGCAAACCGGCGCGCCTTCGCCGCGAATGGCGCCGGCGATGGTCATTTCGTCTTCGTCGGTGCGAACCCCGGCGGCAATCATAATGGCCGGGTCAAGGCCGATAGCAACAGCAACGGGAAAGGGCGCGTTGGGGTCGTCCCGATTGTCCATAAAGGCGCGCACGTGTCGCCACTCATTAACGTTGAACCCGAAGACTTGCGGCCCCATCCGCAACATTCGATTGCAGGAAAGGTTGCCTCTGCCAGAGACAGGGTCCTTGCTGATAACGACTCCGCCGGTGATAAAAGCGCCGCCGTCGCCGCGAGAGTGGGTGGGCAGGGGCAATTGAGTGGCGTCAGCAGCGTCGCCGGTGCGGATGTTGTCTTGCCAGCGCGCTTTTTTTACGCGGCGCGGGGGGATGCCGTTGACCGGTTCCAATACCCGCCCCATCACGCCGGTTACTTCATCTTCGCGGCAGTCCAGAGCCAGCGCCGCTCGTTTTTGATTGGCAATGCCGCCGGTAAAGATGGGCCACTTGCTCCCCTGCGCGCTTTCAAAGAGGGCCGCGCCGCCGCCGCTGCGAACCAGCGTTGCCGCTACGTCCGCTAATTCGTGGACAATATTGACCGGCTTGCCGATGCGGGCAAGTTGCCCGGCTTCTTCCAAAACCTGAATGAAGGAGCGCAGGTTGTTGATTTTTGTCATAATTTATCTCCTCGGCACTGGGGGACCTCAATGGGATTTGATTTTGCAACCTGGTTTGTGCTGTTTTCAGACGAATGACGAATGACGAAAGGATTTGACGGGCAAAATTCGTCATTCGTCATTCGTCGCTCGTCGCTCGTCTCCACCCCAGCGTTGAAATAAGTCGTCCGGCAGTTCGATGTCGAAGATGTCCAGCAGGCGATTGACCGTTTGGTTGATGATGTCGTTCAGCGTTTGGGGGCGATGGTAAAAGGCGGGCATTGGCGGCATAATGATGGCCCCCATTTCAGTGGCCTGCGCCATCAGTTGGATGTGACCGGCGTGCAGAGGCGTTTCGCGCAGCGCCAGCACCAGCTTGCGACGGTCTTTTAATACCACATCCGCCGCGCGCAGCAGCAGGTTGTCGCTGTAGCTGTGGGTGATGCCGGAGAGGGTTTTGATGGAACAGGGAATGACGACCATCCCGATGGTTTTGTAAGAGCCGGAAGAAATGGCGGCGGCAATATCGTTAAAATTATAAAGTTTGTCCGCCAGCGCTTCCACTTCGGCGAGGCTGTAGTCCGTTTCCAGCTTGAGCGTGCGCCGGGATGCGGCGCTCATCACCAGATGCGTTTCCACATCATCTACAGTTTGCAAAACTTCCAGCAGCCGAATGCCGTAAATTATTCCACTGGCGCCTGACAGGCCGATGATCAGTCTTTTCAAAAGTTCATCCTTGATCAGATGCGAGCGTAAGAATTTGTTTTAAGGGGGGGGGTGTTCTCTCTCATTAAAAAAGGCCCAAAAATTTAAAAATAGTTTCCTGCAAAATCAAAAGTAAAAGTCGTCATTTTTATTGACCACCACCTTGGTTATGTTAAACTAATATCGCCTCAAGATAACTTCTTCTCAGAGAAAGAGAGGTGTCCACCCTTTCTTGGCAACAACTAAATAGCACCACCTTGAGCGCTGGTCTCATACAAGAAGCTTTATCATCATTAAGGCTATTTTAGGGATTAGCCAGCCTTCCAAGCTACTCGACCCAACATCGTTTTGATAGAAGCCAAGTAAATCATTCCCTCACTGTTGCGGGGCAAGCGTTCGTAATCCTTGCTCACCTCTTTTTGGGCGCTTTTTTGGGCGCGGATTTTTTTATTTTTTATCTGTGGAATCTGTGTTAATCTGTGTCCTGTAGAAAGCCATTAAAAGTTAAATTTGTGACCACGCCGAGTACAGCAGGGCTGTTCAGTTCTCCGTACAGAGTAGGTGCAATGCACTTTCGCACCGCCTTACAAGGCAAAATTAACTTATTTTACGCAGTAAATTGCAAGAGAAGACAATGCGTTAAGTGCATCGCACCTGATGTTTGCGCCTCTGCTTTTTAGAACTGAACAGCCCTGCGGTTTTCTCCGGGTAAGTTACGTTTGTTGAGTATAAACCGCTATCACGTGATTTTCAAAATACCCTCCTCTCCTCTGCTTCTTCAATTTTCCCCTTTCCCCTTTTCCCTCTATAATTCGCCAATTGTTCACCATCAGGATCCAAAACCAGAAACTCAAAACTTGAAACTCGAAACTCGAACTATGCCTTTTTCATTCGACCTGCTTAAAGAAGATACAGAAACCAACGCCCGCGCGGGCGCCATTCATAGCCCCCACGGCGATATTCCAACGCCTGTTTTTGCCCCGGTAGGCACGTTGGCAACGGTCAAAGCCCTGTCGCCGGCTGATTTGTACCAGTTGGATACGCCCCTGATCTTGGGGAACACCTACCACCTCTACCTGCGACCGGGCGCAGACCTGATTGCCGAATTTGGCGGCCTGCATAACTTTATGGGCTGGCAGCGCCCCATCTTAACCGATTCCGGCGGCTTTCAGGTCTTCAGCTTAAAAGGGTTGCGTGAAATTGACGATGATGGCGTCACCTTTCGCTCTCATATTGACGGCTCCAAACACCGTTTTACCCCGGAGAAGGTCATTGCCATTCAAGAACAAATCGGCGCCGATATTATTATGGTCTTTGATGAATGTCCGCCTCACGATGATTACGATTACAACCTCATCTCGCTGGAGCGCACCCATCGTTGGGCAGAGCGTTGTCTGGCGGCGCAAACGCGCAGCGATCAGGCGCTTTACGGCATTGTGCAGGGCGGCGTTTTTCCCGATTTGCGCGCAAAGAGCGCGAAGTTTTTGGCGTCGCTGGATTTTCCCGGCTACGGCATTGGCGGGTTGAGCGTGGGAGAAACTAAAGCCGATATGCGCGCCATGCTGGATATTCTTCATCCGCTGCTGCCGCGTTTTAAGCCGCGCTACCTGATGGGCGTGGGCAGCCCGGAAGACCTTTTTGAGTGCGTAGCGCGAGGCGTGGATCAGTTCGATTGCGTGCTGCCCACTCGAATTGCCCGCAATGGAGCCGCCTTGACCCATTATGGGCGCTGGAATCTGCGCAACGCCAAATTTGCCCGTTCGCGCCAGCCCATCGAAGCGGCTTGCACCTGTTACACCTGCCAAAATTTCACTCTGGCCTACCTGCGTCATTTGGTGAAAGCCAATGAAATTTTGGGCCACCACCTGATCACGCTGCACAACATCCATTTTATGCTGGAAACAATGCGCCGCATCCGGCAAAGTATCTTTGACGGGACATTTGCCGCGTACAAGGCGGAATTTTTGAGTAAATATCAAGTGGCGGGCAGTAAGCAACAGGGAGTAAGCAGCAGTTTCCAATCTCCAATCATCTAATCTCTTCATGCCACCGGAGGCACTATGTCACTACTTCAGGCCCTTATTCTGGGCATCTTGCAAGGCGCTACCGAATTTTTGCCCGTTTCAAGTTCCGGGCATCTGGTTTTGGTTCCCTGGTTATTGGGCTGGGACGCTTCAAGCCTGACCTTTGACACCACCGTTCATCTGGGAACGCTGCTTGCCGTAGTTATCTATTTTCGGCGCGACATCTGGCAAATTATCATCGGGGTGCTGAAAACCCTGCAAGACCGAAACCTGAACGATATTCACGGCAGATTGGGCTGGCTGATTCTTGCGGCTTCCATTCCGGCGGCGGTTTTGGGCGTGTTGCTGGCCGATTTCTTTGAGCAACTGTTCGCTGCGCCGGGAGCGGCAGCCTTGTTTTTGCTGCTCACCGGCCTCATCCTCTTTCTCAGCGAGCGAATGTCCAGGCAAACGCGCCCCATCGAATCTATCACCTGGAAAGATGGTCTGCTGATTGGCCTGGCGCAAGCGGGAGCCATTGCGCCCGGTATTTCGCGTTCCGGTTCAACCATTGCCGCCGGCTTGGCGCTGGGCATAAAACGCGAAGCCGCCGCGCGCTTCAGTTTTTTGCTGGCTTTGCCCATCATTCTGGGCGCAGGCGTCTTCAAATTAAAGGATACCCTTGAAGTGGGCATTGGCAGCGCAGAAATGGCAACGCTAACGCTTGGCTTTGCGACGGCGGCCATCAGCGGCTACGCCTGCATCCATTTTTTGATTTCATACCTTCGACGGCACAGTTTGTATCTTTTTGCCTTCTATTGCTGGGCCTTTGGCTTCTTCAGTCTGGTGCTTGTATGGGTAAGATGAGCCGGTGGGCCGGTGAGCAAGTGAGCAGGTGGGAAGGTGTGCGGGTGGGCAGGTGTGAAAAAATCTCCCCTTCCCACCTGCTCACCTGCACACCCGCTCACCGGCCTGTCTTTCTAATGCTCCTAACGTTCCTGCTGCCGCTGTTGAGCGCTTGCGGCGGCGCTACGGTAGAGCCGCCTCTCCCTGTTACGCTGACAATTTCAAGTGTCGGCAGCGCGAGTCAGTTGATACAAGAACTTGGCGATCAGTTTTTCCAGGCCAATCCGCATATCTCTTTTGAGATTGCCAGCGCCAATTCTACCCGTTCTTTGGAACATTTGGCCGCGGGCGAAGCAGATATAGCGCTTATCTCTCACCTGCCGCCGGGTATCGAGCAATTTCAGTATGCCCCCATTGCCCGCGACGCCCTGTTGCTGGTAGCGCATCCCAACAATCCGCTAGACAATCTGAGCTTATCAGAACTAACCCGGTTATACAGCGGCCAAGTTTATGACTGGCGCAAAATGGGCGGCCCTTCGGAGGAAGTGCAGGTTGTTGTACGCGAACGGGGATCGGGCTTGAAGGCGGTTTTTGATGAAGTGGTTATGATGGGTGAGCGCATAACGCCCAATGCCCGCATTTTTCCCAACGGCAAAGCGGTGAGCAACTACGCAGCTCAAGAGCGGGGGGCAATTGGCTACGTCAGCGCCGCCGGCGCTTCGGCTTTGCTTGGCGCAGACTTGCAGGATGCCCTGAAAATTATCACCCTGAATGACATATCGCCGGCGCCGGAAAATTTGCGCAATCAGGCGTACCCGCTGGCTTATACCCTGTACGCAGTAACAACGCCGGACGCGCCTTCAGAAGTCAGAGAATTTGTGGATTATCTCCGCGGTCCGGCAGGGCAGGCGCTTGTTGAGGCGTATGGAATGGCGCGGGCGGATAGATGAATGAATTGGCAAAACGTGGTATAATGTGACTGAAAGCGTACAACGTATGTCAAAAAGGAGTAAACTGTGAACAAAATTATCCCCGTGATGCCTGTAAGTGACCTGCGAAACGAACAAGCCAAAGTTTTTAGCCAGTTGGGAGAAACGCCGGTGCTATTGACCCAACGTGGACGCGCCGCCGGCATTTTGGTTCATCCTGATCAATGGAATGAGATTGTCGAATTGCTGGAGGATATGGAAGAAGGGCGTCTTGCCGAAGCCCGATGGCGGGAAATTGAAGAAGATGCCAGCAACGCGCGCTCTTTCGAAGCCTTTGCGAAGGAATTACAAGCGGAGGGACTGTTTGATGGCTGATGCCTCTTGGCGGCTTGAAATTCATCGCAAAGCGGAAAAAGAAATTCAGCGGCTGCCGAAAGAGATTATCCGACGCATTGTACCCGCTATTATGTCTCTGGCTGTTGAGCCAAGGCCCTTGGGCAGTGGGCCGGTGAAAGGTAAAAATTTGAGCAAAATCAGGGTGGGAAATTACCGGGTTATCTATCGCATTGATGAGCAGGAACGCTTGGTGACTATTTTGCGCGTTGGGCATCGTAAAGACGTGTACCGGAGTTTGTAGTAGCTTCTTCTCTTTGCCGAAGCGCCTCAAACATCAAAATAGACGCGCTTTGGGCCACGTTCAACGAGTCCGCCTGCCCGCGCATAGGAATGGTGACAAGGGTGCGCTTGCGCCACGCATCGCTCAACCCGGCGTGTTCAGCGCCCAGAATAATAGCGGTGGGTGGGCGCATATCAACTTGCGTGTAGCGCAGATCGCTTTCCGGCGCGGCGGCCACAATTTGCAGGGTTTCTTCGCGTAGCCAGTGAAGCGTTTCCTCAACAGCCGCCTGCGCCATTGGCACAGAAAAGAAGGTTCCTCTGCTGGCGCGGATGACGTTAGGGTTGTAAATATCGGTTTGGGGGTTGCAGAGGATCAGCCCGTCCACGCCCGCTGCGTCGGCGGAGCGAAGAATGGCTCCCAGGTTGCCCGGCTTTTCCAGCCCTTCGGCTATAATGTAGAGGGGATTTTGGGAGCGGGGAAGATTATCAAGGCTTAAGGTGGGCTGCTCGGCCAGCCCCAGAATGCTGTCCGGGGTGTCGCCGTAGCCTATCTTGCTAAACACCGCCGCCGAAACCGGTTGAAGGGCAATGTTCTTCAACGTGGCTTGGTGGAGCAACTCAGCGTGTTCTGCGCGTTGCGTTTCGCTGAAGTAGATGGCGTCAATGTCAAAATGATTGTCCAGCGCCATTCGCAGCGCCCGCGCGCCGTCAATGAGCATTAGCTTTTGGCGGTCTCGCTGACGCCGGCGGCGTAGTTTTACCAGATTTTTGATTTTAAGGTTTTGCAGACTGG
>DUEH01000092.1 GCA_011192195.1 Chloroflexota bacterium
TAATACGCTCCCGTTCCCGCAATAACGCGAGGGACGGTTTGCAACATAATTTTTAGATCCAGGGCGGGAGACCAGTTTTCTATGTAATAAATGTCAAGCAAGATCATCTCGTCAAAGGTAAGCTCGCTGCGCCCGCTGATGGCCCACAGGCCGGTGATGCCGGGCACTACGTCCAGCCGGCGCTTGTGCCATTGCTGGTACTGTTCTACTTCGGCGGGGATGTTGGGGCGCGGGCCAACCAGACTCATATCGCCGCGCAGAACATTGTAAAGTTGAGGCATCTCATCCAGACTCAGTTTGCGAATCAACCGCCCCACGCGCGTGCGGCGCGGATCGTCCTTGATCTTGAACAAGGGGCCGTCGGCTTCGTTCATATCTTCCAGAGCGGATTTTTGCGCTTCTGCATCCTGCACCATCGAGCGGAATTTGTAGATGCCAAAGGGCTTGCCTTCTTTACCCACGCGCTCTTGATTGAAAATAACCGGTCCCGGCGATTCCAGTTTGATAGCCAGCGCAATCAAGGCCATCAGCGGCGAGACGATGATCAATCCAGTCAAGGCAATGGTAAAATCAATGGTGCGCTTGACAAGCAGGTTGACCCCGCTGATAGAGGGGTGTTTGGTGCCAATCAGGGGGATACCGGCTATGCGGGTGAGGTCTATGCTGCTTAAGGTCATCTGGAAGAGATCCGGCACAATGCGCGCTCTGACGTTTTTGCGCTCGCTAATGCCGGTGATGCTTCTGATTTTGCGATGGTACTGCCAGGGCAGGGTGATGATGACTTCGTCAATTTCTTTGGTATCCAGCAAGGTGGGTAGGTTGCTGATGGGACCCAGCGCTTCAAAGCGGCCAATATCGGTTTGGCTTTTGTTCACATCATCGTCAATAAAGCCGACAATTTCGTAGCCGATTTCCGGATTGGCTACAACGGCGCGCATAATGGTGCGCGCCATTTCGCCCGCGCCTACAATAAGCAGTTTAGCCACGCCAAAGCCCTGCTTTCGCCAGCGACGCGATACAATCATTTTCACCCCGCGACTCAGACCGGCTAAAATGACAACAAATATACCGGCGTACATAAAAATAAGCCGAGAGTAGAACGTAGGCCGGTAAACAAAGACCAGCACAATCATTATGATGATGCTGGTGGTGGCGCTATCAAAAATGGCGTAAAGCTCGTCCCACCAGGAAAGGCGTCGTTTGTTTTTATAGATCCCTTTTTGCCCGTTGACAATGAGCAGCAGGGCGGTCAACAAAATTACAAAGGGGATGAACGCTTTATATGGAACGTTGTTGGCCGGGTCAACCGCTCTGAGTAGCTGCAAATCATAACGCACATAATAGGCCAATACAAAGGCTATGTTGATGGATACAGCATCAATCAGCACCCAGAATAGCGGGGTTGTCCACAGTTTTTGAATTAGGCTTGCATCCTGCTTTTTAGACATTTTTGCGAATGGCGAATGGCGAATTTGCGAATGGCATAATCGTAAATCCAAAATCGTAAATCAGCTTAGCGTTTGCCGGTAAATTTGCGCGGTTTGAGCCGCTGTTTTGCGCCAATTGAACTTTGCCGCCTGGACCAGCCCTTTCTGGCGCATATCGCGGGCCAGATTGGCGTTGCGAAAGACGGTTTGCATTGCCTGATTCAAGGCTTCGGTATCGGTGGGGTGAAGCAGTATTCCGGCTTCTCCCGCTACTTCCGGCAGCGATGACACATTGCTGGTGATGACCGGCGTTCCGCAGGCCATTGCTTCCAGCACGGGCAGGCCAAAGCCCTCAAAGTGAGAAGGGTAGACAAAAAGGTCGCTGGCGTTGTACCACAAGGGCAGGTCTTCTTGCGGCAGGTAGCCGGGGAAGACGATGTGTTCGCTTAGTCCCAGTTCTTCGACCAGTTGAAAAACCTGTTGGTAGTACCAGCCCTTGCCCCCGGCGATGAATAGTTTGGGGGCAGTTTTGTCTTGTTTGCGCCAGAAAGCGTAAGCTTTGATGACGCCTTCTACATTCTTGCGCGGCTCAATGGTTCCCAGCCGCAGAATAAACTTTTCCGGCAAGCCTTTTTTGGCTTTGAAGGCGGCAATTTCAGAGGCTGGCAGCGGTTTGAAGACGGGGTCTACGCCGCAGTAAACCGTATGTACTTTATCTGGCGAAACGCCAAAGGCTTGAATTACATCCTGGCGTGTGCTTTCAGAGATGGTAATGATCGCTTTGGCGCGTTTGGCCGATTGCCGGGTGAAGGCGTTCAAATACCAGCGATTATGCGGCCTGAAGGCTTTTGGGTAGCGAATGAAACTTAAATCATAAATAGTGGTGATAAAAGGAAGGGGCGCAGCAACAGGCGCTACAAAAGCCAGCGCGTGCAGCAAGTCTACCTTTGCCTTTTTCAAGGCCAGAGACAAAACCGTTTGCTCCCATAAAATGCGAAACAGCGGCTTGTGCGTGGGCCATCGGCTGCGTTGCGCGCTTAACCCGCTATGCGCCTGAAATTGCGAGTCGCTCAAAAAGGCGGTGTATCGAAAGCCGGCCTCAACCTGAGCAAGATGGGTCAACAGGTTGTAAATATACCAACTGATGCCCGCGCTGCGATAAGTTTGCTTCAATGATAGCAGATGCGCGTTGAGGCCAATATGCGCTAAAGTCATTCTCTGTTCTGTCACGGCGCGTATTATACCACAGGGAAAGGGCAAAAGGGCAATTTTTAAGGCAAAGCGCGTAGGCATTTTGGCGTATTTGCCATATTTGGATAATCAAGGGAAGAAAAGCCTATTGAGAAGTCCTTTAAGATATGATAAAATAGGAAAAGAGTACTTTTGGCTATCCACTTAAGCCGCGACACTCATATTTGCGAAAAATCCTATAGCCCAAAAGGATTAGTACACTATATGTTGTATCCCTTGCAAAATACCCGCTATATGCAGTAGCAAAATGTAGGTTTTCTGCCCTCGAATGTGCAAAGTGTCGCGGTTGATAGCCAATGGGATTGACGAAAAGATAAAGGAAATTAACCACGAATAACACTAATCTACACGAATAAAAAAATTAGTGAAAATTCGTGTTATTCGTGGTTAGGTTTTTTATCCTTTACGCCAATCCCATTCAAGGACCCCAGTGCCGGCTTATTCCGAACTCAGGTTTCAACTCTTCAGCAAGCGGTGATTGATTTCTTGTACAAAGCCGGTGTGGTGGTTCAGATCCTTGTGAAGGCGGGCGGTGTTGTTGTCGTAACTCAGGCGGCGGGCTAAAAAAGCAAATTCTTCGCTGTCAACGGGGGGCAGGGTCAAGTCTTTGGCGTTACCGTGAACCATTCGCAGGGCGTTGATCAGGCGGCGCAGGAAGATATGCGCTTCTCTCAGGCGGGTGTAATCTTCGTCCAACAGGATGCCCGCCTGATGCAGCGCGGTCATTGCCTGCCGGGTGTTGCTTAGGCGCAGCGCAGGATTTTGCGCGCCGTGCGTAATTTGTAATCCCTGTACCAGATATTCCACGTCTACCAGCCCGCCGGGGCTGTGTTTGGCGTTGAGGTTGCCGGGCGTCACCAGATGCCGCACCTGCCGCTCGCGGATGCTGCGCATTGCCGCCACGTCAAACGTTTCGCCGGTGTAGATGAATTTGTCACGCAGAGCCAGCAAGCGTTGCCCCAAGTCTTCATCCCCGGCGATGGGGCGCAATTTTACCAGCGCTTGCCGCTCGTAGGCCCAGACCGGCCCGTCCGGGGCGTAATAGCGTTGAAAAGATTCCAGCGATACGGCCAAACTGCCCGCGCTGCCGTAGGGGCGCAGGCGCAGGTCAATCTCAAAAATCCCCTCTTGTTTGGCGCGAATGGCTTTAGCCACTCCTGTTACCAACTTTTCGTAGAATTCAAGCGCCGCGATGCGCTTTTTGCCGTCGGTCTGCCCGCACCCCTGATACACAAAAATCAATTCGATGTCAGAAGCAAAGCCTAACTCTTGCCCGCCGCATTTACCCAGCGCGCAGACGCTCATTGGGTTAGGCTTGCCATCGTCCAGCCTGGGATTGCCATAGCGGGCTGTCAGGTCATTTCGACGCAAGAGGTAAGCTGCTTCTACCACTACTTCGGCCAGATCGCTCAGCTCCGCCGAAAACTGCCCGAATTTGGCCGTTTTCCCCATAATATGCCGCATATCAATGCGAAACATTTCCCGGTCTTTGAAGGCGTTCAGCGTTTTGCGGCTGACTTTGCCGGTGGGCGCGGCTTGCAGGGCGGCTTGCAATTCAGCGCGCAAGGCGTCTTTTGATTTGGCTGCCGCCAGCGTGCCGGTATCGCGCACTATTGGCAGCAGATTGAGGTATTGCATCCTGAAAAAATCGTTCCACAAAAATTCACTTACTCCCAGCAGGCGCGCCAGCGCATCCAGCGCGTGAGGCTGTTCCAGCGAAACAAACTGGTCGGGCCAATTGGCTTGGCTGAAGAGTTTTTGTAAAAATTGCCTAAAAGAGAGCAGCGCGACTTCCGGGTTGGGCGCGTTGGGCAGCAGGTGGGTGAAGTGTTTGGTCAGTACGGTGGCGGCGCGCAGCTCGCGCTGTTTATCCGGGTTGGTGATTTTTTTGCCGCGCGCATCGGTGATGTAGAGGGTGTCTTGTACGCGATTACCGCTGGAACCAATGCTCACGCGGGCAATATGCAGGCCACGCAGCGCCAGCGCGTTACTAAACTCATACAAAAAACCAATGGTATCCACTGTATCGATGTGCAGCACCGTAGCGCGCGGGGAACTTTTGTTGTCAATGTTGATGTCAATGGGGTAAAGGGTGACGCTGGAGGCTTCGCTCTTCTCAAACAGGACGGCCATTCGTTTGGCGAGTTTACCCTGCGCTTCGTGCTGTTCACCCGCTTCCAGCAGCTCCAGTAATTCGCGTAAATCCTTCGCGTAGCGACCCCAAAAACTCATCGAAACGTCTTCGCTGACGGGGCGGACAATGAAGACATCGAAGATTTTTTGACGCCCGTTGGGTGAGCGGGTGGGCAGGTGGGCAGGTGGGCGGATGAGCGGGTGAGTGGGTGCGCTTTTGTTTTTGCTCACCTGCTCACTTTCCCACCCGCTCACTTTCTCACCTGTCCGGTACGTAAACACCTGCCCTTCCAGAATATCAAAACCGTGAACAAAGAAAAGACCGCAGATCATCGAAAGTTCGCCCAAATAATCATAGCCGACAATTGTCACCTGCCAGCGACGGTCTTCCAGAGGGATGGCTTCTACTTCCACCAGATTATCGGGGGCGATTTGCCGGGCCAGAAAAGCGTGACGCTGAATGTCTCGGCGGGCGAAGCTTTGGGCGTAGTCCGGCGACAAGCGAGCCAGATGCTCGGTTATGGCGTCCGACGCATTGTTTGCGTTGGCAGGCGGCGCTGCCAGTTTTTCTTCCAGATGCGCTTGATAAACCAGTCTGATGGCGATGGTGTGCTGTTGGTAACGCGCCAGAAATTTCTCGCCCGCCTTTCGGCTTTGAAAGCCCAGGCGGCGGGCCAGATCGTTGATGGCTGCGGGATTGGTGGGAAGGGTGTGGGTTTGCCTGAAGTGCATCATTTGCAGCCAATGCTCCACCGGACGCAGAAAGGTGTAACCGTCGTTCAAAATGCGATATTCGTCTGGCGTGATGAATTCGGCGGCAGCCAGATTAGAGAGCGCTTGCAGCGTGTTGGGGCTGCGAATTTCCGGATGGGTGTCGCCGTGCGCCAGTTGTAGATATTGGGTGATGAATTCAATATCGCGGATGGAGCCTTGCCCCAGTTTTACTTCGCCCCAGCCGCGTCCGCGTTTAGCCAGATTTTCCTCGATGCGCGTTTTCATTGCCCGCACATCGGCGCGTACTACGTCGCCGGCGCAGGCGTAGATGAGGGGCTGCACGCGACGCAAAAAGGTGTTACCTACCGCTTCCTCTCCGGCGATGGTTCGCGCTTTGATGAGCGCTTGTTTTTCCCACAGCAAGGCGTGTTGTTGCAGGTACTTTACGTGCCCTTCCAGCGATGTGACCAGCGCGCCCATTTTTCCCCATGGACGCAGGCGCATATCCACGCGGTAAAGGAAGCCTTCGGCGGTTACTTGGGTCAGGGTATCGATCAGGTGTTTTCCCAGATGCTCGTAAGTGGCGGCATTTGAGTGACTTAGAAAGAGCAGGTCAATATCAGAGCTGTAGTTCAGTTCCTGACCGCCCAGTTTGCCCATCCCCAACACCACAAAGCCCTGCGGGTTGGTGTTTGTTTGCTGCGCGGCAAGGCTAAGGCAAACGCGAAGCAGCGCATCGGCCAGATGAGAGAGTTGGGCGGTGACGGTGATTAGGTCCAGCAGGCCCAGCAGGTCGCTGGCGCCAATGCGCAACAACTGCCAGCGCTGAAAGCGGCGCAGCGCGTTCAATTGTTCCTCCGGCGCAACGGTGTTGGCGATGGCGCTTTGGGCTTTGGTATAAAAGTCAAGGGGCGTTTGCGCCTGCGCCAATTCTCTATGCTGCACCAGACGCTTAAAGTATTCCGGGTTGCGGAGCAGAATTTCGCTGAGGAAGTGGCTGCCCGCCGTCAGCGTGACCAGGATTTCCACAGCGCGTGGGTTGTTGTTGAGTTGGCGGTACAGGGAGAGACGATTGGGGACGCTGCGAGCAAAGCGCTCTACGCTAACCAATACCCGGTCAGGGCTGGCGGCGTCTGACAGGCTTTGCAGCAGTTTGGGAAGAAATTGCGCCAGCGCAGCGCGGATTTCCGCGTTTTCGCTCATCCGCTGCAAGGTGCGGTAGGCTGTTTGCGGGTCGCTAAAGCCAATGGGCGAAAGGATGCGCAGGATTTCGGCTTCGCTGAGGCTTGGCGTCAATAGACGTTGGCAGGTTTCTGGAGATAGCGTTTTCATAGGGCGAATGGGCGAATGGGCGAATTTGCGAATGGGCGAATGGGCGAATGGGCGAATGGGCGAATTTGCGAATGGGTGAATGGGCGAATTTGCGAATAGTGTACTTCGCCTATTCGCCTATTCGCCATTCGCAAATTTGCCCATTCGCTCTTAAATATCAAAGTAAAGCGCAAACTCGTGCGGATGAGGGCGCATACTAATTGGGTTTACCTCGTATTCACGTTTGTAGCTGAGCCACATTTGCAGGAGGTCGTCGGTGAAGACATCACCGGCAAGAAGGTAGTTGTGGTTGGCTTCCATTGCGTTCAACACAGCGTCCAGCGAACCGGGGACTTGCT
>DUEH01000093.1 GCA_011192195.1 Chloroflexota bacterium
GTTTTGTACTTTTGCGCCAAGACGCTGTGCGCCAATTCTTTAGTGCTGGTTTTGCCCACACTGCCGGTAATGCCTATGACCTGCGGCGAAAATTGTCGTCGCCAACAAGCGGCCAATTTTTGCAGAGCCAACAGGCTATTTTCCACCTTAATGCACACCGGCTTTTTCCAATTAGCCGGAAACTGCGGCGAAGCAGCTTCAATAATCGCGCAATCCACATTCACCGCTTTGTCCACAATGGCAACAATCGCTCCGGCGTCAAAAGCGGCTTGCGCAAAATTATGCCCGTCCACATTTTCGCCGGGCAGGGCCACAAAAAGCGATCCCGCTTCTGCCTGTCGGGAATCAATCACCACGCTGGCGATGGGCTGTTGTTGGGTTATCTGCGGGCTAACGCCGGTCAAAGCGGTCAGCGTATCGGTCAAAGTCAGCATAAGCTTCGCTCAATTAGCAATTGTTCATTGTTAATTGTTCATTGTTAATTGTTCATTGTTCATTGTTCATTGTTCATTGTTCATTGTTAATTGTTAATTGTTGTACCGCGTCCGGCGGAATATCCATCAAACTGATCAGCCGCTGTCCAATGCGATTAAAGGTTGGGGCGGCAGTTTTTGTTCCCCATTTGGATACGGTAGGCTTGTTCAGAATCACCAAAATGACCACTTGCGGGTCATCCACCGGAAAGTATCCGGCAAAGGAGGTGATGGTCAGGTAAGGGTGGTAGCCGCCGGGAATGGGAATTTCGGCGGTTCCGGTTTTTCCGGCCACTCTGTAGCCCGGTATCAGCGCCGGCGAATCTTCCATTTCCAGAGCGTCGGCCAGCATTTGGGTCAGCACATCGGCGGTATCGGCGGAAACGGCGCGGCGAATGATTTTGGGCTGCACCTCAATGACGCGCCCGGCTCCGCGCGGAACCACTTTTTGCGCCACGTAGGGCTTCATCAGCAAGCCATCATTAGCAATGGCGGCTACGGCAACGGCCATCTGAATGGGCGTTACGGCAATGCCCTGTCCAAAGGAGTTGGTTGCCAACGCGCTTTCGTACCAATAGATGTCGCCGGGAATTTTGACCGTGCCGGGCGTTTCGCCATAGATATCAATTTCGGTCAGGCGGCCCAAACCAAAACGACGCACGTAAGTGTAAAATCTTTCCGCGCCCATTGCAATGGCAATTTGCGCCGTACTAACGTTCAGGCTTTTGGCTAAAACGGTGGTCATATCCACAATGCCGTACGCCTGACGGTCAGAGTTATAAATGCTTTGCCCGCCGTATTCCAGCACCCCTTCATCGCGAACGCTCGTGCCGGGGCCAATCGTGCCGGAATCCAGCGCAGCGGCCATAGTGACAATTTTAAAAACCGAACCGGGTTCATAGGGCCAACTGACGGTGTTGTTAATGTAATAAACCGCATCGGTCTGGGCAAAATCATTGGGGTTGTAGGCAGGCCAATTGGCCGATGCCAGCAGCGCGCCGGTTTTTGGCTCCAAAACAACCACGGTTCCGCTTTCAGCGCCGTAGCGTTGAATGGCTTGATACAGTTCGTCTTCCACGGCCTGCTGAATGGCTCGGTTGATGGTCAAGTACAGGTCGGCGCCTTCTTTGGGCGGCGTGATGTCAAACTCGCCCAGTGGAATGAGGTCGCCAAAGGGTCCGTGTTCCCCTTCCTGTTTGCCGGATGCGCCGCGCAGCACTTTGTCGTAGTAGCCCTCAAGACCGTAGTAGCCGTCGTTGTTATCGTTGACAAAGCCAATTAGTTGGGCGGCCAAAGCGCCTTCCGGGTAAGCGCGTTGAGAACGGGGATTGACTTCAATGCCGGTGATGTCCCACTCACGCAGGGTTTCGCCCGCCTCACGCGGGGCAGAGCGAGTAAGGGGTATCCACAGGGCGTCGCTGAGCAATCCGTCTAGCAGCGTTTCTCTTGGAATGTTAAGGAGCCGGTACAGCCGGTCGGTTGTTTCGTAAGGATCGTTGATGATTTGCGGACTGGCTGAAACTTCGTATACAAAATCGTTGGCGGCCAACAAGTGGTTATTGCTGTCAAAAATCCTGCCGCGCGATGCTTTAAGCTCTATTTCTCTCTGATTCTGCTCTTTTGCCAGGACGACAAATTCGTCATGCTGAAAAATCTGCCAGCGCGCCAGCTGGGCCACAAGAAGCAACCCCGCCGCCGAAAGCACGGCCATTACCACAAATATTCGATTGTGATATTGCTGTTTTGCGGTCATTTTTGGATTTTGGATTTTGGATTTACGATTTACGACTAACCTTGCACATTGAAGTCAATCGTAAATCTGAAATCGTAAATCCAAAATCAGATCATTCGCCAACTATGTTGGCAGCCAGCGTATCCAGCCACGCTTGCCAGGGCGCGCTCTCCGGCATCTGGCTTTGAGATGAGCCTGCCAGCTCTTCCGGCGCAGAAACCAGAGCATTGGGCGCGCTCAAGTAGCGGATATTAGCCGGATTGGTAGGCGAAAAGCCAAGTTCTCTGGCGCGCGCTTCCACGCGCCTAATTGATTCCAGTTCAGCAATTTCCAGCGTCAATTCACTGTTCTGGTGATTAAGCAAGTCAATCTCCTGACGCAAGCCATCAATTTTCATAGTAGATGATGTAATCACGCTGGCTTGTCCCAGATACAACCACCCAATCAAGCTAAAAGTCGTCAGAATCAAAAGAGATCCCAGGGCCGCTTTTCTATCTAAACTCCAGGGAAGCTGCTTCACTATTTTTGCGGGACGAAAGCTAATGGATTGACTTGCCATTTAGGGTTCCTTGTTTCGGGTTTTCAGTTTCGGGTTTTCAGTTTCGGGTTTCTGGTTTCTGGCGCGTGATGTGTTTTTAATTCGTCGTTCGTCGTTCGTCGTTCGTCGTTCGTCGTTATTTTTTTCGCTACGCGCAATTTGGCGCTGCGCGCTCTGGGATTATCAGTTCTTTCCTGCTCAGAAGCCGTAACGGGCTTGCGGGTGATAATCTGAATACTGGCTCGATGGTGGCATGTGCAAATAAATTGACGGGGTGGACAAAGGCAATCTTTAGCCTCTTGCTGAAAGAATTTTTTGACAATTCGGTCTTCCAGCGAATGAAAGCTAATGACGGCCAAACGCCCACCCGGGGCCAGAAGGTCTATAGCTTGCGGTAAAAATCGTTCCAGCGCGCCCAGCTCATCGTTGATGGCTATACGAAGGGCTTGAAAAGTACGGGTTGCCGGATGCGTTTTTCGCCCCCGCCGTCCGCCAACGGCCTTGCTGACTACCCCTGCCAGTTCCATTGTGCCAAAAACAGGTCTGGCTTTGACAATGGCGCGGGCAATACGACGGCTTTTGCGTTCTTCGCCGTACTGGTAGATAATGTCGGCTAAGGCTTCTTCGGATAGCGCGTTGATCAAATCCGCCGCCGATTGGAGCGACTCAGTCCCCATTCGCATATCCAATGGGCCATCGTGACTAAAAGAAAAACCGCGTTCCGGCTGATCCAGGTGCATTGACGAAACGCCCAAATCGGCAAGAATGGCGTGAACCGGCAAGAATTGTTGCTTTGCTGCAACTTCAAGCGCCCGGTCGAAATTTGTCTGCGCCAGTGTGACGCGGTCGGAAAAAGGGGACAATCGGCTTTGGGCCACGTCCAAGGCGGCGCGGTCTACGTCCAGCCCCAACAACTTTCCGGCGGGGGCAGTTTGGCGCAAGATGCTTTCGGCGTGCCCACCCGCGCCTACAGTGCAATCAATGACGTTATGCCCCGCTTGCAATTCAAGGAGATTAAGTACCTCCGCCAACAACACCGATCGGTGCGGCGCAGTCACCCTTAAATTCCCAGATTATCCAGTTGCGCTATCAGCGCTTCCGGGTCTTCGGTGACGCTGTTTTGCTCGGCTGACCAGCGATGGGGCGCCCAAATTTCCAGTTTGTCCATTGCCCCGGCAATCACTACCTCGTTGCTTATCTCGGCGTGTTCGCGCAATTTTTGGGGAATGATGACTCGTCCGTTGCGGTCTGGAATGTATTCCGAAGCGCCGGAAAACATATAGCGTTTGAATTTTCTGGCGCTTTCATTGCTATTGGGCAACGCGGCAATTTTCTGCGCTACCTTGACCCACTCGTCTTTGGTGAAGGCCCACAGGCAACCGTCCAGACCATGCGTAATAACAATACCGCTGGCTAACTCATCTTTAAATTTAGAGGGTATGGTTAAACGCCCTTTACTGTCTACGCTGTGTTCAAATTCTCCAAAAAACATTGGCGAGTCGCTATCCTCCACTGAAGGGGTGTTTTTATTAGAACAGGTGTTCTTTTCTCCCACTTACCCCCACTATACCCCACTAACTCCCACATTATAGCCCATTTCGCCCCACTTGTCTACCCCAGAGGGTAGATTTTAAGAAAGACTTTTGTCCCATCCTCTGTTGTTGGCTATAATGGGCTGGCTCACAAAAGGGAGGCAACAGCTATGCGCGTTTTAATCACCGGAATAAATGGGTTTGCCGGGGGATACCTGGCGACATACCTAAATCAAAAGCAATCGACGACATTGTACGGCATTGACATCAGCCCCAAAGGTCTAGGCTCCGAGTTTGAGGCCGAAGTTTTTGTGGGCGATTTACTGGACGAAGCTTTTGTCAAGAAAGTTCTGGCGCAGATTCGACCGGACGCTATTTATCATTTGGCAGGGCAAGCTTCTGTCTCTTCCGCGTGGACGCAGCCCTGGCGAACTTTTGAGTTAAACGTGCATCCGCAGCTCAATCTTTTCAAAGGAATGGCGGAACTGGGCCTGGAAACGCGCTTTTTGAGCGTAACTTCCAGCAAAGTTTACAGTCACGCCTGCAATGCCAAAGTTCCCTTTGTGGAAGACGAGCCGATTTGTCCCGATAACCCCTACAGTTTGAGCAAAGTCACCGAAGACTTGATGGCCTTTCAGTATCACCTCAGTCACAATTTGCGGGTTATCCGCGCCAGACCCTTCAATCATATTGGCCCGCGACAACGCCCTGATTTTGTAACCGCCGCCTTTGCCAGACAGATAGCGCTGGCCGAAGCCGGGTTAACGCCGCCCCTTGTTAAAGTGGGCAACCTCAGCGCCGCCCGCGACTTTTCAGACGTACGCGATGTGGTTCGCGCTTATGTGATGTTAATAGAAAAAGGCCGGCCCGGCGAAGCCTACAACATCGGTTCCGGGCGCGCGGTGGTCATTCAGGATATTCTGGATAAGTTGATTGCCTTGAGCCGCATCGAAATTAAGGTGGAACAAGACCCGGAGCGGATGCGCCCTGTTGATCAGATCCTTAGCTACGGCGACACCGGCAAGATCAAACGCGAAATCGGCTGGCAGCCGGAAATCCCGCTGGAGGACACTCTGGCGAATATATTGAATTATTGGCGAAAGCAGACGAGTGAGGGTGCAGGTGAGCGGGTGAGCGGGTGAGCAAGGGAGAGATTAAGCCACACTGCCGCAGAGAAACTAAAAATATACCGCAAATGGCTGATGATTTTTTGAGCCGAATTGTATACAATGAGCGCGTGACTTCACTTGGTTGCCTGAAAAATTTGGAAACAAACGAGGAACGAACTTCAGCTATTTTTGGATAATCCAAAATCACAACAGGAGCAACACACAGAATGACCCAAAAAACCGCATTAATTACCGGCATTACCGGCCAGGACGGTTCTTATCTGGCAGAGTTCTTATTGGAAAAAGGCTATCGGGTAGTGGGAATGGTTCGCCGAACCAGCACCATCAACTTTGACCGTCTGCAACATTTTCAGGACAATGTTGAAATTGTACAGGGCGACTTGCTGGATCAGATGTCGCTGGTGGATATTTTGCAAAACACGCAGCCGGACGAAGTTTATAATCTGGCAGCGCAATCTTTTGTGCCAACTTCCTGGAAGCAGCCCGTACTCACCGGCGAATTTACGGCGCTGGGCGTAACGCGCGTTCTGGATGCCATTCGCATTGTCAACCCGCAGATCAAATTCTACCAAGCCTCTTCCAGCGAAATGTTTGGCAAGGTGCAACACGTGCCGCAAACCGAAGCAACGCCCTTTTACCCGCGCAGCCCTTACGGCGTAGCTAAAGTATACGGCCACTGGATCACCATTAACTATCGGGAAAGCTACAACCTTTTTGCCTGCTCCGGCATTTTATTCAACCACGAAAGCCCGCGCCGGGGCATTGAATTTGTTACGCACAAAGTAACCCGCGCCGTTGCGCGGATCAAACTGGGGCTGCAAAAAGAAGTTCGTCTGGGCAATCTGGACTCTCGCCGTGACTGGGGCTACGCCGGCGACTACGTACACGCGATGTGGCTGATGCTGCAACAGGATGAGCCGGACGATTACGTCATCTCTACCGGCGAAACTCATTCGGTGCGAGAATTATGTCAGGCGGCCTTTGGGCGCGTTGGTCTTAACTGGGAAGACCATGTGGTGGTCGACCCAAAATTCTATCGTCCCGCCGAAGTTGACCTGCTCATCGGCAATCCGGCCAAAGCCAAAGCGCAATTGGGATGGGAACCAACCGTCAGCTTTGAAGAATTGGTGCAAATGATGGTTGATGCTGATTTAGAAGCAATTCAGGAAGAGCTGCGATAGAAACGTGCAAAAACTTGCTCCCGCTTCCCACCGTTATTGGGAAGTAGACACCGCTCGTGGAATTGCCATTGTATTGATGGTGATTTACCATTTCACCTGGGATTTGAACCACTTCGGCATTTATTCCGGCAATATGCTGGCGTCTCCCTGGCAAAACTTTGCCCGCAGCATTGCCACAATATTCATCTTTGTGATGGGCGTTTCGCTGACTTTGAGCTACAATCGTCTAAAAAGAAAGTTAAGCCGCAAACGTCTGCTTCAAAAGAACCTGCTGCGGGGGGCAAAAATTTTCGGATGGGGATTGCTCATCACCATTGGCACTTACTTCTTCATTGGCGATGGGTTTGTTGTTTTTGGCATTCTGCATTTGCTGGGATTATCCATTATTCTGGCATCTCTCTTCCTGTTTATATCGCGCTGGGCCAGTTTGGCTGCCGCAATTGTGGTGATTGGATTGGGGATTTATGCGGGAGACCTGGTGACAGCATCTCCCTGGCTGATCTGGCTGGGCGTTAAGCAGGCCGGTCGCTATATGGTTGATTACTACCCGCTCCTGCCCTGGTT
>DUEH01000094.1 GCA_011192195.1 Chloroflexota bacterium
AAACCGAAGCGCTATTGGCGGAAAATGAGGCGCGCTATCGCGCTATCTTTGAAAATTCGCCCATTTCTTTGTGGGAAGAAGATTACTCTGCGGTAAAACAATATCTGGATGACCTGAAACGTAGAGGAATAAGCAATCTTGAAGCATATTTTGATGAATACCCGGAAGAAATAGCAACATGCGCCGCAAAAGTAAAGGTGATTGACGTCAATAAAATAAGCCTGGAAATGTTCTCTGTTATCAGTAAAGAAGAATTACTGGCCTCCAATCTGGGAAAAATTCTGAGTCCGGAAGCCATTGCTTCATTCAAACAGCAAATGCTTTTCCTTTCTGCCGGACACACTACCTTTACTCAGGAAACGCTCAATCACACCCGCGATAACAGAACCCTTCATGTTCTCTTGAAACTGTCTATAGCCCCGGGTTATGAAGACACCTGGGAAAAAGTACTGGTGTCTATTATGGATACCACAGAACGAACAAAAGCCGAAGCGGCCTTAAAACAAGCCAAAGAAGCCGCCGAAGCCGCCAACCGCGCCAAAAGCGTCTTTCTTTCCACTATGAATCACGAACTCCGCACCCCCCTCAACTCCATTCTGGGCTTTACGCAATTGATGGCTATAAATCCTGACACGCCGCCGGGAAACCAGAAACATCTCAACGCTGTTCTACATAGCGGGCAGCATTTGCTTCAACTTATTAACGATGTACTGGATATGTCCAAAATTGAAGCAGGGCAAGTAGCGCTCAATAACAAAACCTTTAATTTGATCCACTTGCTGGACGATGTGGAGAAAATGTTCAACATTCAAGCCCTTCAAAAGAGCCTGCGCCTCACCGTTGACATTCCCCGGAACCTTCCGCAGCGTATTATGGCCGACGAACTAAAATTGCGGCAAATCCTGATCAATCTTCTTGGCAACGCCCTCAAGTTCACAGAAAGGGGGGGCGTTTCTTTGAAGGCGAAAGTTATAGACAAGGGGGCAGGCTTGCCTGGCGAAGAAACCGCTTCGCGTCCCTATCTCCTTGTCGAGATTCAGGACACCGGCCCAGGTATGTCCCGCGATGAGCAGCAAAGCATCTTTGATTCCTTCACCCAAACGCAGCTTGGGCAGGAAACAGGCGGCGGAACAGGGCTGGGCTTGCCCATTAGCCGTAAATACGCCCAACTTATGGGCGGCGACCTTGTTGCCGTCAGTCCGCCGCCAGACCCCTTCCCCACTGCGGGCATAGAAGGGGGAACCGGTTCGCTTTTCCAACTTTACATTCCGCTGAAGCAAAGTTCCCCTCTGGATGAAGAAGATGCAAGGACGGATAGCCCTGAAACGTCAACTATCGCAACTACGCCGGATACAACCGTTCAGGCAGCAATAGACTTAACCGATCTTTCCCAAATCTGGCTGTCTGAGTTCCACTTTGCCGCCTCCACCGGCGATACAGCGCTGTGCCTGGAACTAATTGCGCAAATTGAAGCCAATTATCCCGTATTGGCCCATACGCTGACAAATCTGGTTAATGATTTTCAATTTGATAAATTGATAACGTTGATTGAATAAGGGTCAGCCTGAGTAGTTACGCGAATAAAAGAAAAATAATGTCCAAATTCCCTCCAAAAGCCGATATTTTGATTGTAGATGATACGCTGGCTAACCTCCGTTTGCTGGCAGATATGCTAACCGGTCATCATTACAAGGTGCGCGGCGCCTCCAGCGGTAAAATGGCGTTGAAGGCGGCTCGCCTTGCGCCGCCCGATTTGATCTTGCTGGACATTATGATGCCTGAAATGGACGGCTACGAAGTCTGCCGTCAACTAAAAAAGGATGACAACACCCGCGATATCCCCATCATTTTCATCAGCGCAATAAGTGACACGCTGGACAAAGTGAAAGCTTTTGCTCTGGGCGGCGTTGATTACATCACCAAACCTTTTCAACTGGAAGAAGTTTTGGCGCGGGTTAAAACTCATCTGGCTATTCAACAATTACAAGGTCAGTTACAACAAAAAAACGTTGAACTTGCCGAAGCCAACCAACAATTCAAGCAAGCTAATCTTGACTTAAAGGCAAGCAATGAAGAGTTAAACGCCTTTGCTCACACTGTAGCCCATGACCTAAAGAACCCGTTGGGCATTATTCTGGGCTATACGATGATGCTGCGCGAAGATGGCATTTCGACGGAAGGAGCAGATAAATTTCTACACACCATTGAAAAAACAACCCTAAAAATGCAAAGTATTATCAACGAACTACTCCTGCTGGCCAGCACGCGCAAAGAGGAAATTATTTTGTCAACACTGGATATGGAAGAAATTGTGATGAACGCTCAGGCGCGTCTAAACAATAAAATTATAGACAGCAGCGCCCAAATTACCCTGCCCGACAAATGGTACGCTGCTCTGGGTTACGCTCCCTGGGTTGAAGAGGTGTGGGTTAACTATTTGAGCAACGCCATCAAGTACGGCGGCAAACCACCTGTTCTGAGCATAGATACAGAACGCCAAAGCGACGGTATGATAAAACTTTGTATACAGGATAACGGCCCCGGTCTTACGCAGAAGGAGCAAGATGCGCTGTTTACCCCCTTCACCCGCGTTACGCGCCTGCACATTGAAGGGCACGGTCTGGGACTTTCTATTGTAAAACGCATTGTTGAAAAATTTGGGGGGCAAGCCGGGGTTGAAAGCGAAATCGGTCAGGGCAGCCGATTTTATTTCACCCTGCCGGAAAGCAATGAAGAATGAACAGTGAATAATGAAAAGTATAAAAATTTCATCCTTCCGCCTTCATCCCTCATCCTTTTCTTTTCATCCTTTTCTTTATCAGTTCCACCTCTTCTACTTTCAGCAGCGCAATCCCCGCCAGATAAACGCCGCCGCCAATAACAATCAGGCCGCCTACCAGCAAAACTTCGCTTAACAGGCCGGATGGCGGCAGCAGCAAGGGCAGCCACATTTTTCCCCGCCACAAAATCAAAGCCATAACGCCTGCCGCCAACACAGATTTTAACGTCGTTGCCCCCAGACCATGCCCGCGCAGCGGCCCCCAGCGTTGAATGAGCCAGAGCATAATGGTCACGTGTCCCAAATGCTTAATGCTGTCCGCCAATACCAAATCGGTCATCTCCAGCGAACGGAAGAGCATGGGACTGAGCGCCGCTGCCAGATAAATCCCCACCGAAGCAATCCCCACCATTGCCGGGGTAAAGGTATTTTGACGCGCATAAAAGGCAAAGATCAAGGGCTGATCAATCGCCGCAAAGGTGAGACCCAGGAGATAAAAACGCAGCGCCAGAGCGGTTTGTTGCGTATCAAAAGGCGTAAAGGCGCCGTGTTCAAAAAGCAAGGCGATTATCGGCTCGGCGAGGATGAAAAGCGCAACGGTTGAAGGGATGATGAGAATGAGTACCACCTTCAAGCCGCTGAAAAGCGTGTCCATAAAACGAGCATCGGCTTTGGCGGCGTCATCAAGGTTGAGACTTTGCGCCGCATAGCGAGACAGGGTAGGTAAAATCGCCAGCGAAATTGCCACCGATACCAATCCCATCGGAAACTGAATGAGGGTAGTAGCATTTTGCATCCAGGCCAGACTTGATTCGCCGGTGGTGTTGGCCAATCGCCGGTCCAGCGAGGTTTGAAAGAGCGTCACGGCTAATCCCAAAATGACCGGCTGATAAAGCCGTCCAATGCGGCGCAGCACCGGGTGTTTGAAATCAAAGGCAAAACGCAGTCTGGCCCCGCGCAAGCCGGGCAGTTGCAGCGCCACCTGCGCCGCAGAACCAACAATAAGCCCCAGCGCTACCACTTCAATTCCCCTGCCAAATTTCCACGCTCCCACCAAGGTCACTGTCACAATAGAAGCGTTAAAAATTGCCGCCGTGAAAGCCGGAAAGACAAATCGTTTCAAGGCGTAGAGCAGGCCGGTGATAATCCCGGATAAACTCAAAAAAAGCATCGCCGGCGTGGTGATGCGCAGCAGGCGCGTCAAGAGAAGCAGGTCAAGTTTGCTGCCGCCCAACAGCCAGGCAATCTGCGGCGCGACCAATTCTGCCAGCAGAATCACAACCCCCAACACAATCACCGTCAGCGAAAGGATCAAGCTGGCAACCTGCCACAACACCCGCCGGTCCTTTTCGGCGTATTCTGAGAAAACCGGAACCAGCGCGCTGCTGATCATCCCTCCCACCAGTAAATCGTAAAATTGACGCGGCACAAACTCGGCGGTGCGGAAGGCGGAAACGCCCGCTGAGGCTCCAAACAGCCCGGCGATGACCGTATCGCGCAGCAACCCCAGCGCGCGGCTGGCAATGTTGCCCAAGGCAATGAGCGTGGCGGCTTTTGCCAAGCCTCTGCGGCCTTCAGTCACAGTAACGCTCCACAATACGATTAATCAACTCAGAGGTGGAATAACCGGCTTGGTAGGGGATCAGTTCAATGTAACCGCCGTAGCTTTGCACCACGGGCGCTTCCGGCAACAGCGTTCCCCGGCGGTTGGGGTCAAGAACGTAATCGCCCCCTTTGGCGTAGATTTCCGGTTGCAGCGCTTCCAGTAGATGATGCGCGGTCAGTTCATCAAAGATGATGACGGCGTCTACGTATTCCAGCGCTGCCAGCGTGCGCGCCCGGTCTGGCTGCGGCGTCAGGGGGCGTTTGGGGCCTTTTAGCGCGGCGGTACTGCGGTCGCTGTTCAGTCCGACGAACAGAGCGTCGCCCAAGGCGCGCGCTTTTTGCAGATAATCCACGTGTCCCGCGTGAAGCAGGTCGAAATGGCCGTTGGTAAAGACCAGCGTTTCGATAGATTGGCGCAGGGTTATAGCTTCTGTAAGGGAAATAAGTTTAGAGGAGGTCATTTATCTCGCAACGGGCTAGACAAGCAGCAGTGACAGTTGTTTGGCTTGCCCATTTTGCCTGTATTTTTGGAGTTCTTTCTCAACGCCCAATTCCTTTGCCAACAAAAATATATCTAAATTTCCAAGAATATTGGCCGTAATAGGTCGCTTTGCATCCCAAAAGATGAAAGAACCAAAAAATTCTTTGGACACAGGGGAGTTCAAAAGATCAGCCAACAAATCAGCTTCATTTTTACTTTTACACGGTATAAAGTAACAGGTGTCATCAAGAATCACAGGTTTATCTTTATGAGGCCCAACCACAACAAAACCCAACTTCTTATAAAAACCGGAAATTGCAACTTTCCATGGAGCAAATGAATAGTCACCCACACCGAAAATAGAAAATCCGGGTTTATTTTTGTAAATAGAACTTTTGCGCCTGTCAAAAAATGTTTGGTGATCATTCA
>DUEH01000095.1 GCA_011192195.1 Chloroflexota bacterium
GTCATTCGTCGGTAATCGGCGGTCGGCGGTCAGCGGTCAGCAGTCGGCAATCAAAACGCTTCTGTTCAAAGCGCTGCCGGCGATTGCGCTTTTATACCTGCCCTGGATACTCTACGCCGGGGGAAAACTGCTCAATTACGTTCAAAACAAAACGGATATTGAAGGCTACGTTTCTCTTGGCCCGCTGAAATTCATTACCGGTTATTTGCTGGCCTTCAGTCTGGGACACCCATCGGAGAAGCTGCAGCCCTACGCCATCGCTGCGGGATTGGTTTTTGCATTGATTGCGCTGTTTGGCGCGTGGCATTTGCGAATGGGCGAACGGGCGAATGGACGAATAAACAACATTCACCCATTCGCAAATTCGCCCATTCGCCCATTCGCCCTCATCGCCCTCTACCTCCTCGTCCCGCTCGCGCTGGGCTGGCTCGTCAACCTGCTCAGCCCCTTCACGCCCCCCTGCTTCCAGCGAACCCTGCTCATCGCCGCGCCGGCGTGGTGGCTGCTGATTGGCGCGGGTCTGGTGTGGCTGTGGCGCATCAAACGCGCGGTGGCGCTAAGCGCCGGAGGATTGTTACTGACAATCAACCTGATCGGTCTGGCCGATTTCTACACCTTTCCCCGTTATCAAAATGAAGATTACCGGCTTTTGCTACGCGAAGTTGCCGCTCGCGCCACGCCAGACGACGCGCTTTTAGCCAGCTACCAATGGCAGCTAGGCTACTACCACGCCTACCTCCCCAACCCGCACCCGCAGTTCTACCCCGTCCCCGCGTGGGGCGAAGTCTGGGGAACGGACTCGGCGGCGATGGCGCGCGACCTGCGCGAATTGCTGGCGACGCGCAAGGTCTGGTTTCCGGCGCATCAGGCGTCGGGGCATATTTGGGAAGACCAGGCCGAAGCAATGATGGCCGAATTGGGCTATCCTGCGCTGCTCAAATGGTACAATCCCGCCACCAGGTTGTCGCTGGTTGCGCCTGACGCGCCCGTCGAAGCCGGGTCAAGCGTCAATTTTGAACAAACTCTGCAAGCGCAGGTCAACCTTCCCGCCACAAGAAATTTCGAGTCCGGACGCGGCATTATTCCCCTTGAAATCATCTGGACGGCCTTGCAAGACCCGCAGGAAGACTATCTCATCACCTTGAAACTGGTGGATAATCAGGGCGAAATCTGGGCCAAACGAGACGCGCACCCTCGCGCCGGGCAATTCCACTTCAACAAGATGCGCGCCGGTGAGCAATTAACCGACCGGCACGGGCTGCTCATTTCCGCCGGAACGCCGCCCGGCGCGTACAGCCTGCGACTTGCTTTGAGCGAGCCGGCAACAGACCGCCCCCTCGACGCGCTGGACAAAGCGGGACAGGCGCAGGGCGCGGAAGCAGTTTTGGCGAACATCACAGTAGAGCCGCCCGCGCTGCCGGTAGGCGTGGACGCGCTGGCGCGGCAGGTGTCGCTGGATGTACCCTTTGAGGAGCAATTGAAACTGACAGGCTACAGCATCGGCGCGGATACCCTCAAAACGGGCGAAACGCTGCCCGTCAACCTTTTTTGGCAAAGTTTGGGAGATAATCTGCCTGATTTGATCATGTTCACGCAATTGCAGGACGAACAAGGAAACGCTCTGGCCCTGACCGAGCGCCCGCCCATTTACCCAACCGCCAACTGGCAAAACGGAACCCTGCTGCGCGACCTGCACCGCCTGAAGATTCCCGCCACGCTGCCTGGCGGAACCTACAAGCTGGCGGCAGGCGTTCTGCGGGAGGACAAGACTCGCTTGCAACCCCCAAGGGGCGATCAGGTAGTTTTAGGGCAAATAACGGTGCAGGAACGCCCCCACTCCTTTGACCCGCCATCGCCGGCGCATTCGGCTACGGCCAACTTCGGCGGCGCGTCGCTGATTGGTTACGATTTGAACCCGCAGACCGTAGAAGCGGGGCATCCGCTTACCCTCACCCTCTACTGGCGCGGCGAAACGGGTTTCGACGAAAGTTGGGCCGTATTTGCGCATCTGCTTGACGCCAGCGGGCGCTTATGGGCGCAGCGCGACCAACTCCCCGGCAAGGGCGAGTTTCCCACCGGCAGTTGGGTCGGCGGAGAGTATATCCGCGATACCCGCCAGATCCTCATCCCGGCAGACACGCCGCCCGGCGCGTATCGGCTGGAAGTGGGGCTTTACAATCCAAATACTTTCAAGCGCGTCCCCGTCATCGGCGGTGGAGATGCGGTGATTCTGGATGCAAGCATCACAATCAGGTAATTATTCAGGGTCAACGCGAATTCGAGGGGTAAAAGCAACTTGAGCTATCCCGATTAAAAAATTCCGAAACATCACTTGCCGTATAACCACTACCAAAAATAGAAAGAAGCGCGTAATCCTTCTGATCTCTAATTTCTCAATTTCCAGTACTCCCATTCGCGTTGAACCATTACTCAGCCGCTTGCCCGCTGTCCTTACAAGCCGGAGTAATCATTCCTTCAACACAAGCGGTAAATAGACAGAGAAGTTTCCGCCGCTGATAACAATAGTGCGCGTTGCCACTTGCTCGCCTCCCGCTGCGCCGGAGACGGTAACGGTAACAACTTTTGCGCCGCTAAGCGTCCAGGTGAAAGAGCGCTCATCGTCATAACTGCTGACGGTATGCGAATAGGGCGGCTGCTCCGAAGCCTGCCAGATGTAGGTGACGGGCAGAGTTGCCGTAAGGGGCGATACTGTTGCCGTGAAGGGTTGCGCCGTTCCAATTGCGCCGGTTGACGCGCCGCTAAGGCTCACCTGGCTGAGCGGGGCGTTGTTCTGACTCACATAGACAACTTGCTGCGCTGCGTTATTGCCGGGAACGGGATCGGCCAGATTGCCCTGAATACTTGCCATATTGATCAGTTGGCCGCTGTAGACGTTACTTGCCGTTACCTGCATTGTCAGGCTTTGCAAAACAGGCGGTGTTTCTGCCGCCAAAGTCACGGTGCAGGTAACATAACCGCCGGCAATATTTCCCGTACAATTTGCGGACAAATCCCAACTCTCCAGCGCGGCGGCAGGCACAAGCTGAACCGTTAACGTGGCCGGAATTGTACCGGAATAGGGGCCGTTATTGGTGATACTGTAACTATACTGCACCATTCCGCCCGGCGGCAACGCAATTGGCTGCGCCGCAAGGCCCAGCGACAGATCGGCCTGCTCAGCGGTGACAACGCGGGTCACATCCAGCGCTCCGGCGCGATTGTTGGGGTCGGCGCGAGAGGTGACAGAAATGACGGTGGTATCGCTTTGTTGGTTGGTAGCGCTTAACGGAACAACTACAAGCACCTGCACGGTTTGGCTGCTCTGCGCGCTGAGGGTGATGACCGTATTGCCCAACAGCGTTCCCCACCCTGGGCTGCTGTTGCCCGACAGGTCGTAAGTATCGGTTTGCAGGCCGGTGTTAAGCAGTCTGTGAGTGTGGGTGACGGTCTGATCGGGCGCGGCTGGCAGCGTAGAAAGGCTGGGGATGAGCCACACGCTGAAAGAGCGGCTGACCACTTCATCCGCGCCGATGTCGTAACCTTTGCCAGAAGGGCGTAGTTGACCGTCAATATCCCAAAACAGGTCTGCGCCGGGCAATGTTAGAGCCACTTCTACGCCTGCGTCTACGGCGTTAGAATCGGTAATCAGATGATAGGGGCGCAAGCAGTTCGGCAGGTTGCCGGTGCAGAGAAATTGCGGGCTGCTATAGACATCGTGGGCGTGAACAATTTCGCCGGCGCCGGCGGTATTGCTGGTATTTCCCCACCACAGCGAGCCGTCCAGCGTGGCTTTGTTTTGCAGCGGGGCCGGCAAGCCGGTAGAATCCACGTAAACGCCCACGCTGTGCGTGACAATGATGGTATTTGTGAAAGAAGGATAGCTGGGAACGGGGATAATCGGCGGCCAAATTTGCCCCGGTTTGTGCGTTAGGTACACGCCGCTGCTGCCCGTGTTTTGGGCAATGGTATTGTGGAAAACCTGGGGCGAAGAAGCGTAAAGGTACATCCCCGCGCCCTGATCGGCGTTATTTTCAGCGATGACGTTGTTCACCAACCCGGCAATGGCTTCGCTGAAGTAGAACCCGCCGCCCAAATTACTGCCGGCGTTATTGTAGCGAATGTAGTTGTTGGCAATAATCGGCGCAGTCTCCGCCGAAAAGTTGAAAGGGCCATCCAGATAAAAGCCCGCGCCGTTACCGGCGGCGGTGTTGGAATACACTGCCAGCGCCGCCACGCGCGCCGCGCTTTCGTTCAGATAAAAAGCGCCGCCCTGATTTCCGGCCCTGTTTTCTTTCACTACGCCGCCGGCAATAATGGGTCTGCCGCCTGCGGCATACACGCCGCCACCGTTGGCAGCGGTATTGGAATACACGTACAGCAACGACAACGCCGGCGCGCCGCCTTCCACGTACACGCCTCCGCCGTCATACTGAGCCGAGTTGTTTTGAATGGGCAGAAATCCGCTGACGTTCAACAAAGTCTGGGCGCTAATATTACCGGGGTCAATGCTCAGGCGGCTGTTTTTAAGGTACAAACCGCCGCCATAGTTGGCATTACCGCTTAAAACAGGCGTAACGCGCAAAATGGGAGAGGCGTCTTCCACGTACACGTTGCCGCCCCGGTCAGCCGTTCCCCGCACAAAGGCAAGATACTGCACAGTGGGGGTGATGCCATCGCCTTTGATGTACAGCCCTCGCCGGGCGTCTTCGCCGTCTACCAGCGCAGGGATCAATCCGGGTTGCCAACGGGTGACAGTTCCCGTGAGCGTACTCACGTGATAATACACGTAGCCGCCGCGCAGGGTGAGACTGCGGGTTAATTCGATGACGTTAGCGCCATCGCCGGTGTAGCGAGTAGTGGTAGTGCGAGATACAAGCGAACCGCTCACTTCCAAAGTGGCAATCCAGATTTCGTCACCACCGCCGGCCTGATTGATGGCGTATTGAATGGTCTGGCAGGGAGTGGATGCGGCGCCACAGCCGAGGCCATCGCTGCCGGAAGGCGCTACGCGAACGGTTCCCGTTCCCCCCTGCGCCTGCGCCACAGGAGCGCCGTCGGGCCAGGTGAATACGCCCAGCGCGCCGCTCAAGAACAAAATTCCCAAACTTACGGTTAATGCAATTCGTAAAACCAGTGATCTCATTCTTGCACCTCCTTGCGCAAATTAAATTTGTACTTGCCCCGTTAAAAAATATAATGAAATTTTATCCGTTCGGTACATACAGGTAAAATTTCAATTTGGAGTAGAAACCGCCTACAGCAGAGGCGGCGATGAAAACAAGAAATCCCTTCAAACTTGTCTTGTAAATGGTCTTGCAAGTACAAATTCAAGGGATTTCTCGTTCCTGCATCGCTCGCAGGTAGTGATAGAAAGATAAATGATGGAATGTCAAACTATAGTGTTTGACATTCCACAATCATCACTTGCAACCTAACCACCACCCGCTCGAAATGACATTTTACTTGAGGATGGCCTACAAACAGCCTAGAACAAGCCTACCACGCGACCGTTTTCGTCAATATCTACATCATAGAAAACGGGGCGAGTGGGCAAGCCGGGCATAGTACTCATTTGCCCCACTAAGGGATAAAGGAAGCCCGCGCCCACGCTGGCGCGAATCTCTCGGATGGGGACCGTAAAGCCTGTGGGTACGCCCTTCAATTTGGGGTCGTGGCTCAGGCTAAGGTGGGTCTTGGCCATGCACATCGGTAATTTATCAAAGCCCAGCCGGGTGTAGGTTTCAATCTGCTTCTCCGCTTCGGGCGAGTACTCAACGCCGTCGGCGCCGTAAATTTCTTTGGCAATGGTTTCAATTTTCTCTTTAATGCTTATGTCCAGCGGATAGAGGAATTTGAAGTCGCCGGGTTTTTGGCAAGCGTCAATAACGGCTTTGCCCAGTTCTACGGATCCGGCGCCCCCTTCAGTCCAGTGATTGCTCATTACGGCATCTTCTGCTCCGGCTTCTTTGGCTATTTTGCGAACCAGTTCTACTTCGGCGTCGGTATCATCTGTAAAGCGATTCACCGCCACTACTACGGGAATCCCAAAGCGAAGGGCGTTCTTGATGTGAGCGACCATGTTGCCGCAACCTTCTTCCAGCAATTCCAGATTCTCTTCAGTGTAGGCAGGGTCAAGGGGTTGTCCGGCCTTCACAGCGGGGCCGCCACCGTGCATCTTCAACGCGCGAATGGTGGCAACCAGCACTACCGCATCAGGGATAAGGCCGCTATAGCGACACTTGATGTTGAAGAATTTCTCCATTCCAATGTCGGCGCCAAAGCCGGATTCAGTCAAGACATAGCCGTCTTCACCTACCAGTTTGAGGGCAATCTTGTCGGCAATGATGCTGCTGTTGCCGTGCGCTATGTTGGCAAATGGCCCGGCGTGAACAAAGGCGGGCGTGCCTTCCAGCGTTTGCATCAGGTTGGGCATAATGGCGTCTTTCATCAAGACGGTCAGCGCGCCGCCTACACCCAGATCGTCGGCGGTGACGGCTTCGCCGGCTCTGCTGGTGCCGATGACCATATTGCCCAGTCGTTCGCGCATATCCTGCAGGTCGGTGGTCAGGGCCAGAATAGCCATAATTTCGCTGGCGACAGCGATATCAAAACCGGTTTCTCTGGTGCGCCCCTTTTCTTTTGGCCCTTGGCCAATGGTAATACCGCGCAACATGCGGTCATTGATGTCAACCACTCGCCGCCAGGTGATGCTGTCAGGGTCAATATCCAGGCGCACAAATTTACTGCGCTCTTCAGCGCTTAATTCGTTGGGATCCGTTTTGTCAATGCCCAGTTTTTTGAGACGTTTGAACATAATTGGCGAAAACTTTCGGCTGCCGTCTTTGGCGGGCGGACAGAGACGATTGAAGAGTTGTTCATCGTTCTGCCCGATTTCATGGAAGACGCGGGTGTCTATAGCCGCGGCCAGCAGGTTGTTAGAGGCGGTGATAGCGTGAATATCGCCGGTGAGATGCAGGTTAAAATCTTCCATTGGGACAATCTGGCTGTAACCGCCGCCAGCCGCGCCGCCCTTGATGCCAAAAGTTGGGCCTTGAGAGGGTTGGCGAATACTGGTGACAACCTTTTTGCCTAAATGCGCGCCCAATGCCTGACTCAAACCAACAGTGGTGGTTGTTTTGCCTTCGCCCAGCGGGGTAGGGGTGATCGCGGTGACGTCAATATATTTGCCCTGCGGACGATCTTTTAGTTTTTTCAACACATCCAGATGGACTTTGGCTTTGTATTTGCCGTAATAATCAATGTCGTCTTCGCTGAGGTCAAGCGCTTCGGCCACTTCTTTGATGGGGGATACTACAGCAGCCTGAGCTATCTCGATGTCGCTTGGTACGGGGAATTTGATCTCAATCATTTTTTTAAGCCTCCTCGCTTAAATGAATATTGGGTTTTGGAAACAATAGAACAGGAAATAACGGTTTTTATTGTTCTTGTAACTGCTTATTCTTGCGCCTGAATGAGCAGCGACCAAGTAGCTACATCGATTCTACATAAAATCCCAAGAAACACAAAAAAGAACCCCCTCTTCAAAGCAGCGCGTTCGTAGTGAGGTGCGTAACGGAGTGGAGTACCATAGCGTACCGTAAAACGCCACTTCGCTGTCGCTGCAAGGCTCACTACAAACCTTCAAAACGCGCTTCACGGCGCAGCAAAGGCAATTTGGTATACATCGCCTCTCAGTGTTAAAATAGAAGCGGAGGAAATCCTGCTAATGAATAAAACGCCCTGTCAAAGCGTTCAACTCTTTGCCACTTGCCTGATTGATGCCTTCTCGCCGGATGTGGGAATGGCGGTAGTGGATATTTTGGAAGCGCAAGGATTGACCGTTGAATTTCCCGTCAACCAGACTTGTTGCGGGCAGCCAGCCTTTAACGGCGGCTTTTGGGAAGATGCCCGCGCAATGGCCCGGCAAACGCTGGATGTACTCAGCGCCACCGAAGGGCCTGTCGTTATTCCATCCGGCTCCTGCGCCGATATGATCGTCAACCATTACGCCGAACTTCTGGCCAATGAGCCGGAATACGCCGCCAAGATAGAGGACGTGACCAGTCGCAGCTATGAGTTCACTCAATTTCTGGTGGATGAATTGGGCGTTAGGGACGTGGGCGCGACGCGCAAGGGACGCCTTACTTACCATTCGTCCTGTCACGGTCTGCGCGGGCTGGGCATCAGCAAACAGCCCAAAACGCTGTTAGCAAACGTTGACCAGAGCGAAATTATTGAGCTGCCAGACGAAGAAACTTGCTGCGGCTTCGGCGGCCTCTTTGCCGTGAAGATGAGCGACATTTCCGGCGCAA
>DUEH01000096.1 GCA_011192195.1 Chloroflexota bacterium
ACTTTGATTGGAGCAAGTGGGTAGTTGAAGGCGTTGACCCCAAAGACCTGGGGCGCGACATAAAAACCGCCAGCGGCTTTTCCGGCTTCTTTGAAGCCCTTTTTGGCAGCGGTTCTTTTATGCGCAAAGGGCAAGACATTAGCCGCGATATTGAAATTTCGCTGGAAGAAGCTTTTGAGGGAACTACCCGTATTTTGCGCACCAAAGACAATCGCCGCCTGGAAGTGAAAATTCCACGCGGCGCAAAAACCGGCTCCAAAGTTCGCATTAAAGGGGAAGGGGGAACCGGCGTTGGCGGCGGCTTGAACGGCGACCTGTACCTGCGCATGCACGTTGCCAAGCACCCCAAATTTAAACTGGACGGCGATAACGTCAAAGTCACCGCCCCCATTGATCTGTACACCGCTATACTGGGCGGCGAAGTAGAAGTGGACACCTTGAAAGGCACGCTCCGCCTCAAAATTCCCCCGGAAACGCAAAACGACAAAACCTTTCGCCTAAAAGGCCAGGGAATGCCCAAACTGAACAAACCCGGCGTCTTCAGCGATCTGTATGTGGCCGTTTCCGTCAGGTTGCCGCAGAATTTAAGCCGGGAAGAGCGACTTCTATTCGAGGAATTGCGAGATTATCGCTGGTAGGTGAGACAAGGGGACAAGGAGAAGGGGAGACAAGGAGGGGGGAGACAAGGGAAAGGGCCTTCGACGTTGGTAGAGACATTCTGCGCGTCATCAAACTCGGTTAGCGCCTCAAGCAGCAAATCTACAAAAATCTTTACATTCATCGCTCAAGATGCTTCCAGGGTTTGATAATGCTTGAGCAGCGTCACAGATTGCTCCCAAGCCCAATAATCTTGCTCCACTTCCCGGGAATAGGGATCAACTCCCAGAGAGTTGTCTTGACATTTTCTAGCAAAACCGTCAAAGGATACATCCCATTTTTGTTCAAATTGGGCAATCTGAGCTTGTAAAGCCTTTGTCTTCAATTCAAGATACTCGGATAAAACTTTCCAAACCGCTGTTTCCAAATCGGGGACTTGCGCCGTCTTTGTGACCAATTCACCCAATTGCGGCGTCAAAGCAATCATAGCCTCTCCTTTCCCGCACGCTGCAATGCCATTATACCAAAATCACACTTAGAAATAAAATCACCTTCGGCTTATTAAACAATTATTTCCCATCCGAAACATAGTACACGCCGGGTTTGTTGGCGCGAGAGAGCCAAATATCCAGTTCAGATTGAATGGCCTGCACGCGCGGAATATGGTAAGGGTTGAAGGACGATGAATTAGGCGGCGAGGTCAGGCCGCCGGTAACTTCTACCGCGCTGGAGTAGAGGTACGGCGTTCCCTGATACGTTCCCGAAACTACCAGCAAATCATCCTCCGGGTACAAACCGTAGGGAATACACAGCGATACCACCTCATAACCGGGCAATCGTTCTTCTAAAGCGGCTTTGCTCAAAGCGAGTTCCTTCTTTGCATCTTCCACCGAAAGTTGGCTCAGTTTGGGGTGAGTCATTGTGTGGCTGCCCACCTCCATTCCCCAATCCACTAACATTTGCAATTTTTGGTCAACCCATTCCGACTGTCCAAATATGTGACCGGAACCGGGCAGTACGTAGAAAGTGGCGCGCAAGGGCCACTCATCGGGGTGCTGTTGGTGAAATGCCAGCAATATGCCCACCGCCGAATCCGGGTCCACCGAGTCGTCGGGCAGGATGCGGAACTGGCCTTCGGTGCCGTCATCAAAGGTCAGCACAATGGGGCGCTTTCCGGCGGGAACCTCGCTCAGTTTCCCCTCAAGCACATCGCGCATATTTACCGGATAGTAGCCTTCGGCCCACAAACGCTGCAAATCCGCCCGAAAGTTGTCCGAGGTACGCTGCCAGCGTTCTTCCGTTTCGCCAATACGATGATATTCCAGCACCATCAGCCGCCCGTTGAGATTGGGCGTGTACACCGCCGGGCTTGTCACCGGCGCGGGCTGAAGCGGCGCCGCCGATTGCGTCGCTGCGCCGGGCAGGGTGTCGCTTGCCTGATTGTTTGAGCTTGGCGCGGTGGCGTCTGTTTGAGTGGCCGGCGTTGATGGCGCAGCGGATAAGACAGCAAGGGGAACCAGCGCTTCGGTAGTGAATTTTACGCGCGGATCCCACAGCATCCAGCCGCTTGCGCCGCCGTCTGCGGCGCCTTGCATTTGCAAACGTATCTCTTCCGGCGTATAAATGCGCCGGTCAAAAGCGTAATCGCCAAAATCCTGTATCCAGGGGCGTATCTCGATATCCGGGTTGACTACTTGAGCGCGCTCAATCGCTTTGATAACACTTTTATTGACCACTTCGTAGGGAAAGGCGATGGCAATGGCGTACTCCGGCAGGCGCGGCAGACCATCGGCAAAGGTAGAGGGGTACAACATAGGCGAAAGCACATCCAAATGCGGCATTAAATAATCAATTTGCTGTCCAATCCCCATATCGTCTTTGCGCCAGGGAGTCAGGCCAAAGGTGTCAATGGCAAATTTTACGTCATAAGGCTCCAGGGCGGCTTCGGTTCTGATGATAAATTCGGTGATGGCGGCGATGCGATTTTGCTGGTTGTTCTCGTTTGAGAAACCGGCCTGCTTGATTTTGCCGTCGGTGGGAAAACGGACGTAATCGTACTGGATTTCATCAAAGCCATGTTGCGCTGCCTCTACGGCCAGAGCAATGTTGTAATCCCACACCTCTTCGCGGAAGGGGTCCATCCAACCCAGGCCCTCTTTATCGCGCCAGATTTCGTCAGTTTCGCCGTCAATTACGGCCCATTCGGGATGCCCGGCGGCCAGCGGCTCATCTTTGAAGACCACTATCCGGGCAATGGTGTAGATATTGTTGTCTTCCATCCACTGCATCCAGGTATCCCAGTCCTTGATTACCGCTTTGGCCGCGCCAATTTGCGTGGCCGTGATAACCGTGGTGGGGTAGGCAATGTAACCCCGGTCTCCTTTGACATCCATTACCACAGCGTTGAGTTCTGTGGTAGTGAGCAGGTTTTGCACGTGCGTCCGCAGTTGCTCTGATGCCAGGGCGTAGTAGGTCATATACGCGCCTCTGATGAGGTCCGGCCCGCCAATTTGTTGAGTGAAGACTTTTGTGGGGGCGACAACGTTCAGTTCCAGGTTGACAGCAGCGGCGGGCGCTTCAGGACGATCATTTAAATCGCGGCAAGCTTCGGTCAATCGAAAGCGGGGTAATTTGCACTGCTTGATATGACGCAAAACTTCATCATCCTCGCAACTCGAAATGTCGCCAGGCCCGCTTGCTAAGGCAGGAGAAGCTAACAGTGTCAAGAAAATCCCAATGACGCCGGCAAAAAGCAAGCGGTAAAGTTTGTGATGTGTACTCATAAATTTTTTAGTCCCTGTAAGATTTTGGATTTTGGATAGTGGATTTTGGTAAAACAGTAAATGATGGAGCAACAAAGTTTAACTTTGTCATTCCGGATTCATCACTTATAACTTAACCACCACCCAATTTTGGATTCACGATGATTGCGTGGATTGCGCATTTCAATCGTAAGTCGTAAATCAAAATTCGTAAATCTTATTGTTATTCCAGCGCGCCAGCAGCGGTTCTAATTCGCTGTGACAGTTGATAACGGCGTCAGGTTCAATATCCAGCGAATCGTCGCGATTGACGCCAACGTACTGCACGGCGCGCATCCCCACTTGCTGCGCTCCGGCAACATCGGTACGCAGTAAGTCGCCAACGTGAACGGCTTCGCGGGGGGCAACGCTCAGCGCTTCAAGGGCGCTTAAAAAAGCGTTGGGATGCGGCTTGCTGTGGCCCAGTTCGTCAGAAAAAGTCAAATGAGTAAAATAGAAAGCCAACTCATCCTGCTTTAAAATTTGTCGCAGCGCTCGCCCCGGCGTCAAGGCGGTGTCTGAAATAATTGCCAGCCGGTAGCGCGAAGATAACTCGGCCAATGCCAATTTTGCCCCGTCCACCACAGTGGGCAAACTATCCAGAATGGAATCCTCAAGATAAGTTTTTACCCGCTCATGCCCTGCCGTAGAAAGCGTAACGCTCAATTGTTCCGCCAAAACCGCCGTCCATTCCCTGGCGTTCAGGGTGC
>DUEH01000097.1 GCA_011192195.1 Chloroflexota bacterium
ATCTAACGGCCAAAATGCTACTTGTAAAAAGTAATAGTGGTTTTGCTTCAAAAAGGTTCAAGATAATTCATCCCGCTTCCAAATTTTGCGACAGGGTATTGGCATTTGCAATAAATCCTGATATTTCTAAAATTAGGTAATGGTTAAGTTGTAAGTGATGATTGCGGAATCCAAAACTGTAGTTTTGGACTCCATCACTTACTTTTTTACCACTACCCTAAAATTATTGTCATCTGTTGAATGAACCTGTACAATGACAAGCATAGCTTTCACAAGCGTTCCCCACAGGTGAGTAATGACCTTCCTGAATAAATGGCTTGGCGGCAACAAAAATAAAGGCGATGTCTTTCCTTCGCCGCCGCCCTTGCGAACAGAACAAACGAGCAGCGCAAAGACCGGACACCGCTACGTCTCCGGCGACAAAATTGCCGATCGCTACGAAGTGGTCAAGGTTTTAACCGGCGGAATGGGCGTGGTGTATCTGTGCGCCGACCACGCCAAGGACGGCTGTCCGGTTGCGCTGAAGACCTTTAAGCCAAAATACCTCCCGGATCGAGCCGCCCGTGACCGATTTCTGCGGGAAGGCACTATCTGGGTGGGGCTGGGCCATCATCCAAACATTGTGCGCGCGCATCGCGTAGAGCGATTGGCGGGCGGCCTGGAAATTTATTTGGTGTTGGAGTGGGTTGCTCAAGCAGAGAACAAAGAAGACGCTTCGCTGCGCGCCTGGTTGCAAGGGGGGCAAACTTTGCCACTGGATGAAGCCCTGCTCTTTGCGCTGCACATTGCCAGAGGAATGAATCACGCTGTCGGCAAAATCCCGGGATTGATCCATCGAGATTTAAAGCCGGAAAACGTGCTGGTAGGCCGAGACGGCAGCGCCCGCGTTACCGATTTTGGGCTGTCCGGCGTTTTGGTTTCATTGAAAGAAGGTATTTGGCGCAGCGACAGTAGTAAGTCAAATTTTCACCGCACGCAATTTACGCGCGGCGCGCTGGGCACTCCCCTTTATATGTCTCCTGAACAGTGGACAAAGGGCGCCAGCCTGGATATGCGCGCCGACATTTACGCCTTTGGCTGCATCTTGTTTGAAATGTTGGCCGGATACAGGCCGGTTAGCGGCAAGAGCGTGCAAGACCTGGCTCGCGCTCACAAAACAGGGCAGGTGGCTGAACTTCCCGACGACCTGCCGCTGGAAGTTCAGGTCTTGATCAAAGGATGTATGGCCGTACAAGCGGATAAACGGTTTCAAACCTGGGCCGGTGTGGAAAAAGCAGTTATGTTGGTGTACCGGCGCGTTGTAAAACAAGATGCCCCGCGTGTGGGCAAGCATGAAGAAAGCAGTGGACAGATTGAAGATATTGCCGCCGGATGGTCTTATGACGCAATGGGGCTTTCCTATCACGATATTGGACGTCACGATCTGGCCGCCGGATACTTTGAGCGGGTCATCTGGATTGCCCGACAAGCTGGCGATTACGCTCTGGAAGGAGCGGGCTTGAGCCATCTGGGCGCAACCTGTTTGGCAACGGGGGATGTGCTGGGCGCCATTGAATTTCATGAGCAACACCTTATCATTGCCCGGCAGATAGGCGATCAGGGCGGAGAAAGCGACGCCCTGGGGAATATGGGGCGGGCCTACAGAGAATTGGGCGAAACAAATCGAGCGCTGGTTTGCTATGAAGAACAATTGGAATTGGCTCAAAGCATAAATGATCACATCAGAGAGGGGCAGGCGCTTAGCAATCTGGGCAGTTTGTCATTGCGTGACGGCGATACGCAAGAGGCAATGCGCGCTTATAAACAAGCGCTTTCTATCATTTGGCAAACAAAAGATCAAGTGGGAGAAGGGCGAATTTTAGCGGATATTGGCCGGGTTTACGCCGAACAAGAAGACCCCAGGCGCGCGTTTCAATTCTATGAACAGGCTTTAGATATCGCTCAAAAAGTGGGCGACAGGGTGGGGGAAGGGAATGTTTTGGGGCGGCTGGGAAAACTCCACCGAGAGGAAGGGGACGACCAACAGGCGCTTTGGTTCCTCATCAACAGCCTGGGCGTTAAGCAGGAAATTGGCGACCGGCTGGGAGAAGGGCAAACATTGTGTGATCTGGGCGAAATTTATCTGGATGCAGAAGAAACGCAACAAGCCATCGAGTCTTATCAAACCGCCCTGACAATTGCCCGGCGTACAGGTAATCATTCCTGGACAGCCCGGATATTGAGTCGCCTGGGCGATATGTATTCTAATCTGGATGAATCCTGGCGAGCCATTGGCTTTTACCGGGAAAGTTTGACCATTATCAAAGACGAAAACAACCTGCGCGAAGAAGCGCGTCTGCTGCATCGTTTAGGAAACAGGTACCGCGCTAACCGAGATTTCTTTCAAGCCAGACAAGCTTACCGTGAGGCCCTGTCCGCCTTAGCCGGACAGGGCGGCCCTTTTTTAGAAGCCAACATTAAATTCGATTTTGCTATTGCGCTAACCGCAGACAATAAACTGGATGATGCGCTGACCTACGCCACAGAAGCCGCCGAAATTTTCAAAAAGGTCGGGGAAAATAAACGCGCTAAAAAAACCAGGGAACTGATAGGCGAAATCAAACAACGGCGACGGAGGTGGTTTTAATGTCAACGCACACCCCGGTATTGAGTTTAGCCTTGCAAATTGCGGCTGTAGAAGCAGCAGATACCCGCTATGAGTTCATTGAGCCGGAACACTTATTCGTTGGGTTATGTAAACTTGAAGGCTTTGCCAATACCAATCGCCTGCGCGCCCTGGGCGTGCCGGAAACGCAGGTGGAACTACTGGCTGCGGAAATTGATTTGCTTATGGGGCTTTTTGGGCGCTTCGGCATAAAACCCAGTACCTTTCGCTACGCGCTGCGACAGCGCAAAGGAACCGGCACCTTTTGCCCCCCCGTTTCCGACAAAGATTGGATGATGCACCGCTCGCCGGAAAGCCGAAAGATTTTTGAAGTGGCGGAGCAGATCGCCCGGCAAAGCGATTCGTCAATGGCAGCTGCGTTTCACCTTTTAGCCGCGTTGTTAAACGACGCGCAGGGCAGGTTGGGGCTTTGGTTGCAAAGCAAAAAAGTAGACGTACCCGGTCTGCGTCAGGCGGCTGAAGGCACAATGCTGCCCGGCGTTGCGCCGGCGAAGACGCGCAATGAGCCGTCTCCCCTTGTTAAGGTGGAAAGTGTGTTCACGCGCTACAGCCGTGATTTAACGCAACTTGTTCGCCAGAAAATGCTTCATTTCAGCCCTGAATATCAGGCTGCGGCGATGGATGTTGTGAAAATCCTCAATCGCCGCGTTAAGCGCAATCCGCTGCTGCTGGAAGAAGATACGGCAGCCGCCGACAAGATCGTTCAGAGCGCGGTCTGGCTCTTGGTCAATGACAAAGCCCCTGCTGCGCTGCGCAATGCGCGTATTATCCAAATGGATGTGACGGCAATGGCAGAGAACATTAGCTATCAGGGTGAATTTACCGAGCGCGTCAGGGATTTTATAAAAGAGGCGTCGCAGGAAGATGACCTGACGCTGTTCATCAATGGTATTCACGCCATTATTGGCTCCAGCAGCGTTTTGGTTGATATGAGCGCAGCGATTTCGGCCTTGAAATTGGCCTTGCAACAGGAGAAATTGCGCTGTATTGGCGCCGCCAGCTTGCTTGAGTTCGAGCGCTACATTGGCGAAAACGCAGATTGGCGCAACCTCTTTACGCCGCTTGAAATCAGTAATTCCGCGCCTGTTGACGCTGTGGAAAGCGCTGAGGTGATTAAGCCCCTCCGCATTTCCAAGACGTTTCAGCGGCCTGCCGAATTACCGGTGAGCGTAACGCCGCCCTCTCTTCTGCCCACCAGATTGCTGAAGGCGACAGAGGCGTCGCCAATTCAGGCGCCTCAAATGGCGCTTGATTCGCGCCTGGATGCCCTGCAAACGCGATTGACCCGGTTTGGCCTTCAAGTTCACTTCAGCGCAGCGGCGATGGCAATTTTAAGGCGACTGGAAGAGAAGTCGGACACCTTTAACGCTGAATTTGCTGCGCGCGTCGAAAATCCATTGGGGGGGATGTTGCTGCGCGGCGAGATAGATTACGGGCAGAATGTACTGGTTGGCGCATCCGGTGGAAAATTGGTGTTTCAGACCGGAGCCGCCTATAGCGCGGAACTTCACACGCACCAGATGCAAATGGGTTTGTAGTGAGCCTCGTAGCGATAGCGAAGTGGCGTTTCACAACGGCACTCCACTACGTTACGTACCTCACTACAAACCCATTTGCACAAGAGAGAGGATGCATACATCTTGACCCAACAATCGCGCTGGTGGCAGCGGCTTGTCAAGAGAATTGGCGCAACGGACGGGGGAGCGTGGCTTTTTTCCCACACCATTCATCGTATAGATACGCCGATCTTGCGGCTGACGCAAGGCAGATATTCGCTTACGGAACTGCTTTCCGGCCTGCCGGTTGTCACTTTGACAGCTATTGGCGCAAAAAGCGGACAGCCGCGCGCTGTGCCTCTGGTGGCGCTGCCTAATGGTAATGGGATGGTGTTGATTGCCTCCAGTTTTGGACGCTCGCGGCATCCGGCGTGGTACTACAACCTGCGCGCCAATCCCCAGGCGATGTTGACCTTCGATGGGCAAACGCGCCTCTACATTGCTCGTGAAGCAGAAGGCGCTGAACGCGAAAAATACTGGCAGTTAGCCATTGAAAGGTATATCGGGTTTGCCGGCTATCAAGAGCGCGCCGGGCATCGTCGCATTCCGGTGATGCTTTTGACGCCGGTGTAAACTTGTAAACTCACTAACATCTACCCCCGGATTTGACAAGCGTTTCAGCGTCAAAGTCCCGTCGTTTGCCAAAAGACCGCCGACAGCAGACCGCCGACAGCTGCAAAATCAGCCTTTCGGCGGTCAACTGTCGGCGGTCGGCGGTCAAATGGGGCGCAAACTCTGGCAAATTGCAGGGGTATGTTAGTGAGATTGTAAATCAAGACGGAAAGCAACAAAGACAAAAGACGAAGCGGCTTTTTGAGCTGCTTCGTCTTTTGTCTTTTCTGCCATCCGTCGTCATCGGCTTGATTGGCCTTGATAACGCCGGAGGCGTCAGGAAGCGTTGAGTTATTCATCAGTTAGTCACCTACAGGGACATGCCGACGATTATGCTGAAGATCAACAGTCCTGATACAATTGCCACGGCTATTGCAAAGATCATCATTGTACCCTCCTCTTTGCTGAGTAGATGTACAGGTTCAGTAAAGCCGTCCAAAACACTACAGCGAATGGATGAAAGGAACGAATAAGCCAGGCTTTATTCGTTAGTTTCGGCAATTCGCTGTAGTGTTCTTGCCATATCGCCGGTTTTACTGAACTTGTACGTTTCAAAGACTGAAGCAATTTCACCTAAAGACTGTCATAGTTTAACAGAGTGAGGGAAAAAACACTTGATGAAAAGCTTGTCGCCTTCTAACAAAAACCTTACAAAATTGTCAGGTGAAGGCTTTAGAGGGGAAATTCAATTGCATTGAGGACATTCAGCAGTTCTTGGGGAGAGGGAGGACTGCCGGGAATATGGACAATCCATGCGTCTGCCATCACTTGCGGCAGGGGGAGAGCGGCGTAAGAGTCGCCAAATAACCCGTCCGGATCAAAGCCATCGCCCAGAGTGATGACGCGGCGAGGCTGGGGCATTGCTCTGAACGCAGCCAGCGCGGCGACTTCCATGCCCGGCGTGAAGGGACCTGTTACCAGCAGCGCATCGGCGTGACGCGGCGAGGCGACAAAATGAAAGCCAAAGCGCTGAAAGTCGTAAACAGGGTTGCTTAGCGCGCTGATCTCCAGCTCGCAATCATTGCTGGAACCGGCATCCAGATGACGAATGAAGACGGAGATGTTTTTTCGCCGCCGGGCGGGCAATTTTATCAGCGAATTTTCCCAGTCTTCGGGCGCTTCGCTCAATAAATTTCGCCTGGAGATCAGGTTGCCAAGACGGCGTAATATTGCGATAAAGCCAATGGATGGATCGCTCATTTTATAAATCATTCCCGGAATAAGACAAGTTGAAAGATTTGTTCACAATGGGGAAATCGGCAATGATGGTTTCTACGGCGCGCTGCGGCGCTTTGTGACGCTCGATGTACTCATTGTCCAATGGGTGGGGGTTCAGCGCGGCTTTTAGCGCCGCCCAGTTGAGCGTAGAGGGATCGCGCGCTTTGCAGCGGTAAATCCCCTGAAATTTATCTTTCATCAACCAATAAACAATATCGCCCCGCCAGCCTTCTACGTATCCCAAGCCAAATTCGTAGTTTTGGATACGCCGAAATTCAATGGGGGTAGTGAAGGAGGTCTGTTGACCTGCCGTTTTTTTCAAATGAGCCAGGATTTTTCGAATGACAATGGCAGACGTTTGCGCTTCATACCAGCGAATGAGGAAGCGCGCGAATACGTCGCCGGCGGTGGCTTCAAGCGGAAGCGATTGTCTGCGGATTATCTGGCGGAAGGCCGCATCCTGGTAAATGCCAAAGGGATGGCGCAGGCGAAAATCTCGCTCCAGGCCGGAAGCGCGCGCTGCCAGACCGGTTGCGCCCAGATTAGCGGCTTGCTGTCTGGTCAAGATGCCGGTGTTGATGGCCCGGTCTCTGAAGCCGGGTTTTTGTTGCACTTGCCGTCCTAAAAATGTGAAGGCGGTATCTATTTCAGCAATTGTTTTTGCAATCTTTTCGATGTCCAGAGTCCCCGGTAACTGAACGCCGCCGGGACGATTGACGCCGCGCAGCAGCCGGTGTCCGGTGGCGTGAAGATTAAGACGTAAAACTTTTTCCCGCAGGGCTGCCATCTCAGAGGCGGCCATGTCCATGGCCACGTCGCGCGCCAGCGCGCCGCAATCGCCAATGTGATTAGCCAGACGCTCAAACTCCAGAAACAGGCCGCGCAGCAGTATCGCTTGCGGGGGAATTTGTATCCGGGCCAGATTTTCTACAGCCTGACAATAGGCCATACTGTGCGCAAAGGATGAGTCACCGGATACGTGTTCCGCCAATTGCCAGCCGTTTTCCAGCGCGCGATCTACCTGAAACAGGCGCTCGATGCCTTTGTGCGTGTAGCCCAGTTGAATCCCCACTTCCTCGATCATTTCTCCACCCAGCCGAAAGAGAAAGCGCCCCGGCTCTATCACGGCGGCGTGTACCGGCCCCACCGATAGCAGCCATTCGCCTGCGGCGGGTTGCGGTTCCTTTAGGCGGGGGGCATCTGCCGAGAGCGGACGATATTGCTGGATGGCTTGTTTCAACGCTGCTGTTGTCCGGTTTCGGCGCAAGGGGTAGAGGTCTGGCGGATAAACATCGGTGTGTAG
>DUEH01000098.1 GCA_011192195.1 Chloroflexota bacterium
AGATCATCAACGTCTTTACCGCCGAAATTCTGGATGGCGACATTGCCATTGCTCATTCCCGTATTGTGGGTATTGGGTCGGGCTATCAGGCCAGGAAAACGGTGGACATTGGCGGGCGCTATATTAGTCCCGGCTTCATTGACAGCCACGTTCATATCGAAAGCGCTATGGTTCCTCCGCCAGAATTTGCTCGCGCCGTAGTGCCGCGCGGAACCACCACCGTTATCACCGATCCTCATGAAATTGCCAACGTGCTGGGTCTGGATGGCATTCGCTATATGATGGATATGGCCAAGCACAACCCGCTAAGCGTGTACATCAACGCGCCTAGCTGCGTCCCCTCTACCAATATGGAAACTACCGGCGCTGCTTTGCACTGGTATGATCTGCAAACGCTGCTCAATGACGAATACGTTCTGGGTCTGGCCGAGGTGATGAACTTTCCCGGCGTGGTTTATGGCGATGAAGATATGCTGAACAAAATTCGCGCCTTTGAGGGGAGAATCAAAGACGGTCATTGCCCCGGCTTAAGCGGACAAGCGCTAAACGCTTATGCCGCCGCCGGTATTGCCAGCGATCACGAATGTACTACTGTTGAAGAAGCTTTGGAAAAACTTCGACTGGGAATGGTTATTTTTATCCGCGAAGCCACTAACGCCCATAACCTGTTGCCCCTGTTGCCGCTCATCACCCCGGAAAACAGTCGCCGCATCTGTTTCTGCACCGATGACCGCCACCCCACTGACCTATTAGACATTGGACACATTGACTATATGCTGCGCACCGCCATAGAACACGGCGTACCGCCTGTCACCGCCATCAGAATGGCAACCCTTAACGCCAGCGAATACTTTGGCCTGCGCGATCGCGGAGCCATTGCGCCGGGCCGCCGCGCTGATCTGGTGGTCTTCTCTGACCTGCAAAACATTCAGGCAGAAGAAGTCTATCGCGGCGGTGAACTGGTTGCGCAGGGCGGACAGACAAACCCCTGGACGCGGCCTCCACAGGCTACCATTCTGCGCAGTTCCTTCAATGTAGACTGGTCACACCTTGATTTGAAGATTCCGGCGGAAGGAAAACAAATTCGCGTCATCGGCGCAGTTCCCAACCAATTGATCACCCATAATCTCATTGAAGACGCGCGCATCAAGAACGGTTTTGCCGTTTCCGATACGGCCCGTGACATTCTAAAAATGGTCGTCATCGAGCGTCATCTGGCTACCGGACGCATTGGCAAAGGCTTTCTCAAAGGGCTGGGGCTGCAAGCGGGAGCCATCGCCAGCACTGTAGCGCACGATCATCATAATCTGGTCATTGCCGGGGCAGACGATGAGAGTATGCTCACCGCCGCGCATGCCGTCGCCAAAACAAAAGGGGGAATGGCTATTGCTCAGGGTGATAAAGTGCTGGCGCAACTGCCGCTGCCCATCGCCGGGTTGATGAGCGATCAGCCCATCGAAGAAGTTCGCCGCCAGATGGACATCTTGCTGGATGCCGCCCATCGTTTGGGTTCGCCCTTGCACGACCCCTTTATGACTCTCAGTTTCCTGGCCTTACCTGTCATTCCCAGCCTAAAACTCACCGATCACGGGCTGGTGGATGTTGATCAATTCAAACTGGTTTCGCTGTTTTTAGAAAAATAAACCTAAATTTTCCTGAAGTAATCGTTCACCCCTACCCCCCTCAATCCCCCCGTTTACGGGGGGAAGTTCAAAGACCCTCCCCCTTTGTGAGGGGGGAGTTGGAGGGGGGTGAGCGGTTACTTCCTAAAAAGGGGGTGATGCGCTCAGTAAATTTGCCTAGAAACAGGGTAACTACTCAGGCATGTCATTTCGAGGCGTTTTTTGTCGAGAAATCTTCCTGGCTGACGCTTGAACAGGCGTTGAACGGCGAAGATTTCTGATAAAGAAACCGCTTCGCGTCCTCGTTCCTCGTCGAAATGACATGAGGGTGAGTAGTTACGAAACAGGAATGTTTGTTAAAGTGAGATTGTATTGCGCTTTTAAAAATGTAAGTGGTGAATTGTAAATTTATCATTCACTATTCACCGTTTACCGTTTACCATTCAGCAGTTCAATCTCTGGTTTACCCATCAATTATTTACATAAAGAGGAGAAAACACTATGAAACGCAGTATCTCAATTTTATTGATGTTGGTCTTGGTAATGGGCGTGCTGTCTGCCTGTGGCGGCGCTCAACCCGCAGCGCCAGCCGAAGAACCAAAGGCCGAAGCGCCAAAAGCTGAAGAACCCAAAGCGGAAGAGCCAAAAGCCGAGGAATCCGCCGGTAAATACCAAATCCCCACCATTGAAGAAGGAAAATACAACGTAGCCTTTGTGTACGTTGGGCCCCACGATGATGGCGGCTGGACCCAAGCCCACGATGTTGGCCGTATGTGGGTTGAAGAAAACGTAGACGACGTTCACACCGCCTATGTTGAAATTGTGGCCGAAGGCGCCGACTCCGAGCAGGTCATTCGCTCATTGGCCCGCAAAGGTTTCGACGTGATCTTCACCACTTCCTTTGGTTATATGGACGCCTCGGAAATTGTGGCCGAAGAGTTCCC
>DUEH01000099.1 GCA_011192195.1 Chloroflexota bacterium
CGGCGCTGCTGGTAGAGCAAGGATACAACGTTATTGGCCTGATGCTGCGGTTGTGGGCCGAAGAAGGCAGCGCGGCCAATCGTTGTTGCACGCTTGATGCCGTGGCCGATGCCCGCGCCGTCGCCGGAACGTTGGACATCCCTTTCTACGTGCGCGACTACAAAAACATCTTCAAAAAGATCATCGTTGATTCCTTCATTCAAGCCTACGCCAGCGGACTAACGCCCAATCCCTGCCTCACCTGCAACCGGGTCATTCGCTTTGATTTGCTGCTGAATGAAGCGCTGTCGCTGGGAGCGCAATATCTGGTGACAGGACACTACGCCCGCGTATTGCAAAATGAGCGCGGCGAATACGAACTCTGGCGCGGCCTTGATCCCCACAAAGACCAGAGCTACGTTCTGCACTCTCTCAATCAAAAGACGCTGCCCCACGTCTTTTTCCCCCTCGGCAACTACACAAAGGAGCAAGTGAGGCAACTGGCGATTGACTACAAGTTGCCCGTCTTCAACAAGCCGGATAGCCAGGACCTCTGCTTTGTAGGCGACGACGGCTACCGGGGCTTCCTGCAACGCCACGCCCCCGAAACAATAATCCCCGGCGATATTATGAACACCAGCGGCAAACTTCTGGGGCAGCACCAGGGATTGCCCGCCTACACCATTGGACAGCGCAAGGGGCTGGGCGTCTACCACTCCGAACCGCTCTTTGTCATTCGGCTGGATCGCGCCAACAATCGGCTGGTCGTTGGTACGCGCAACGAACTGGGGCGCGATGAATTGACCGCCCACAGCGTCACCACCGTCTCCGGGCGTCCCATCGAAGAGCCAACCCGCGTGCAGGCCAAAATTCGCTACAAATCCCGCCCCGCCCCGGCGACAATTTTCCCCCTTCCCAACAACTGCCTGCGCGCCAAATTTTATTCCCCCCTCCCCGACATCACCCCCGGTCAAGGCTTTGTCTTTTACAACGGCGGCAAAGTCCTCGGCGGCGGGGTGATTGAGCGAATGACGAATAGCGAATGACGAATGTCTGTTTGAATTTTGCATCTTGTTCCCACGCAAAACGTGGGAACAAGATGCAAAATTCTATCATTCCGTAAACTCTGCTCTCATTTGACAGAACTCACCAATTCGGTATACTTTTCTCCGGCAATACTTGTCAACGCTAACTATTTTTGAACAAAACAATCTCCAAACATCTGTATGCCATCTACCGATACAAACGCCCAACGTAAACGCATAAAAATCCTGCACGAGCAGATTTTCACCCTCATCTGGTTCGCCCTCCGACGTTTGGTGCAGCGACTACAAAGCTACGGCTTAACCCACCCTCAATTCATCACCCTGGTTTCGCTGGCTAACCACCCCGAAGCAGCCACAATGAGCCAGCTTGCCCAGGTAACATTTCAAGACGCGCCCACAATGACCGGCATCGTCAATCGGCTGGTTAAAATGGAGCTGGTCTGCCGCGCGCGCAGCGAAGAAGACCGGCGCATAGTCTGGGTTGAAGCCACGCCAGAGGGAAAAACACTGGTTCAACAAATTGAGATCGATCTGGAACAAGAAGACCCTTATGGTTTTCTTGATCTGGATGAAGCCGAAATTAATAAAATGGAAGAAATTCTTGATTATATTTTGAAGCATCACGTTAAAGACATCTACCGGCAGGATATGCCCGATGCGGAAACAAGCAGGCAAGCGCTGCGCGGTTTCGCCAGCGATCCTATCGGTTTTATCAAAAAACAAGATAAGCGCGGGACCAAAGCCCCGCGCTAAAAGAGCGAAGCCCTATCGGGCTGAATTTATAGCTCGAAGAGCTTTGCTCTTTTAGCCCGATGGCTTTAGCCTCGGGCTTTAGCTCTACATTATCTCAAGGAGCGTAGCAATGCAACAAAAACTATGGCGCAATTTACTCCTCATTCTCTTACCAACCCTCTTCATTATCGGTTGTAACGCCGCCGAAGCCGCGCCGGAAGCGCAGACAATGGCGGACGAACGCCCTCCCGCGCCGGTAGAAATTTCCCGGGCCGAAACGGGCAACATTGCCGCCACGCTCAACTACGCCGGCGACTTGCAACCCACGCAAGAGCTGATGTTGGTCAGCATCGTCTCCGGAGCCGTTGAAGAAGTGATGGTTGAAGCAGGCGACAAAGTGCGCGCCGGCGATCCCGTTTTGCGGGTAGTAGACACCACCTACAAAGCGCAGCTCAAGCAGGCCGAAGCCGGACTGAGCGCGGCGCAAGCTAATCTGATGAAGATGCAAAAAGGCCCGCGCGACGAGCAAATCGAAATGGCCCGCGCTGCCGTGGATGCCGCCAACGCCCAACTGCGCGGCATCACCACCCTCACCGACGACGAAGCCACAGTAGCCGCCGCCAATCTGGCGCAAGCTGAAGCAGCCCTGCGGCTAACTCAGTACGAATACGACAAGATCAAATGGGCCGGGCAGGTAGGACAAACGCCGCAAGCCTTGCAACTTCAGCAGGCCACCATTGCCTACGAAACCGCCAAATCCGGCTACAATCTGCAAGCTCACCCGGATGAATCCGTGCTGGCGCAGCTTCGCGCGGGCATTCGACAGGCGGAAATGAACCTGAAACTGGCCGAAGACCCTTTCACTGAAGAGGACTTTGCCCTGGTTCGCGCTAACGTGGCGCAGGCAGAAGGCGCGGTTGCGCTGGCCCAATATCAGGTGGATAACGCCGTTATGCGCGCGCCCTTTGACGGCGTGGTAAGCCAGGTTTTTGTCACGGTGGGCAGCGTAGCCAGTCCGCAATCTCCGGCTATCAAACTCATCTCCAATGATCTGGAAGTGATAGTCAACGCGCCGGAAAATCAGATGGTGAGCCTGCGCGATGACCAAG